>DBAE01000074.1 GCA_002291495.1 Bacteriovoracaceae bacterium UBA1018
AGATCAGGGCAGATGTCGGTATCAGCACCCAAAGACCCAAACCCGATGCACCTCACGCTATCGCTTAGAGATTCATCATCTAAAACCCTACGGCTTAGGAGGATCGCACGACCCACAAAACCTAGAGCTTCGGTGCCAAGCGCATAATCTTTATCAGGCGATACGGGACTATGGAGAGCTGAGGATTTTCGACCCTACTAAAAGATCTCTTGCGGTTTAGCGTAATTCATCGGAGTAAGTGCCATGCGCTTTGGATGGGTGATGAGCTTTAGTGCAGGCTTTATTACAGCGGCGGCCGGTTACACATTTGTGGTCAGCAGCGCAAGTGCGCAGGTTGACAATAGAGTTCATCGGACATTGAATCACGATCGCCGCACGTTAGTGTGTGAGATACTCGAGGCCGAGTTTCGACTCAGTTTACCGATGCGTGGGAGTGTCCATCAACGCATGCATTTGTTCAAGGTCGCAATTGCTTGGAATCAGGTGTTGTATCCGGTCATGGAGGCATTCAATTTTAAAAGAGTTGTGCCTCACGAAATGAACTGGGTGGAATTAAGTCAGTTAAGCTGTGAAGACATCTACCTCGCCAGTTTGCGAATGGCGATCTTAGAGAGATTGGCTGCGACAAAAAAGCTTACTCAGTATTTGGCGCCCCTACTGACAGATGCTTCAATTACAAGGCCGTACAGCGACTTTTATACTCGGTACAAAGAGGATACTGACCTGCTCCTCGAACACTGGACTGTGCTTCATCATGCGAGCCTAAATCCACCCTACATCGACGAGTCAGTTTTAATGAAGATGACATCGGCGCTTTATCAGCTGATGACAACCAACTCTTATCTCGTCGAAGACTTAAAGGATCTCGAAAAGCATAGACTCGAAGCGGCCGCTCAGAAAGACGTGGCCCCTCAGAACGACGCGGCTACTCAGAAATAAAATCGGTATCTAAATCCCAACTCTGTATTTGATGCTCCGATGATCCACCGCTGGTGGAACTTAGTTCCACTGAACTGGAACAGAGGTGATATTTTCTTCAGAGCGTTGGAGTTTCACGAAGCCATTTTGACGGCCGTATTGAAATACGTCGCGGGTGACTTTGACGTCTTGCATACAGTAATCGATGATTTTTTGGATCTGGCCAGTTTTCCACCATTCAACAGCCATAAGACCGTCGGCCGATTTTCCTGTGCCTAGAGTGCCTCGCGCCACATGTTCGAGTTTCAAAAAGCGCTGGCGAGTGAGTGCTTCAAGATCATACATGATGTCAAAAGCGTCGACGCGTTTGAGATTGAGCCCGTATGGGACCATGACAGGCAAGTCAAATCCTCGGATATTATATCCAACGACGAGACGCTCTTCACAGAGTTCAATGAGCTTAGGGAGGTCTTGTTCAAGAAACGAAAGGTACTGGTCGGTTTTGCTGTCATACGCGCAAGCTACCGAAATACCGAGCTTATCAACGTGATCCCAGCCTCCGACTTCTTGCACAAGGCGCTGTGTTTCGATGTCCAATACGAGGTAGTGGCGGTGCTTCAAAAATAAACTCGAAGGCACGACATCTTCTGAAAACGGTACACCATATCCATGGCGCCAGTACGATGCGTTCAGTTTAATGCGAGTGCTAATTGCCGGGGAGTCCTGAGAACCTGCCATTTGTAAAATCACCTTGGCTGGAACTGAATTTATTGTCAAGATGGCCGCAATCTATGACACCGACCGACAAAATTACTCAGTTCAGCCAAGCTAGTGTGAATCCAGCAATCGATTATTGTAGTAAAAATTTTCGAGGACATCCCGAGAGTTATCTCGAGTCCTTAAAGAAGCTCGTCAGGATTCCGAGTGTGAGTTTTCCAGGGTTTCCTGAAGCCGAGGTGCGGCGAAGTGCTGAAGCAGTAGCCGCACTGATGAAAAAGTCGGGACTCGAAAATGTCGAGATTTTAGAAATTCCAGGAACTCATCCTTATGTGTACGGCGAACGCTTAAGAGCTCCTGGTAAGCCTACCTTGCTCCTGTATGCGCATCACGATGTGCAACCTCCGGGACGAGATGCACTTTGGAAGACGCCTGCGTTTGAACCCACTCATGCCGAAGGTCCCGGTGGCGAACGTCTCTACGCGAGAGGTGCAGCAGACGACAAGGCCGGTATTATTGTTCATCTTGCTGCTATCGATTCGATTCTTAAGTCTGGATCTGAACTTCCGGTTAACGTGAAAATTGTGATCGAAGGCGAGGAAGAAATAGGTAGCGCGCACCTGAGTGAGTTTTTGCAGACCTACCGTAAAAAGTTAGATGCTGACGTGGTCATTCTCACCGACACAGCTAACTTTGATNNATTGCGGGATTCCAACCCTTACGATCGCTCTACGCGGGATGCTTGGCCTCGACGTCGAAGTACGTGCCCTAAATAAAACGATTCATTCGGGTCTATGGGGTGGTCCAGTACCTGATCCAGCAATGGCTCTCTCTAAGATGCTTGCCACATTAGTCGATGAAAACGGGGAGATTGCGGTACCTGGCATGCTTGATGGTGTGCGGGAACTTACACCAGAAGAAGAGAAAGAGTTTCGGAAAATCCCTTACTCAGAAAAGGAGTTTCGTACTCANNGGGATGATCGATTCGGCTAAAATTCTTCAGAAAGGTCCAAACCCAATTGCGCAGATCTGGCGATTTCCAAGCCTCACGGTCAATGCCATTCAGTCCTCATCGCGCGAGCAGGCCGGAAATATTATCAATGATACGGCTTGGGCAAAAGTCACTGTTCGTCTAGTGGACGGAATGGATCCTAAAGAGTGCATGAAGCTCCTTCAAGACCATTTGAAAAAGCATACCCCTTGGGGCCTCGAAGTAGATTTTAAGGTCGAAGCTTTGAACGGCGCATGGGCAATCGAGCCCAAGGGCCAAGTATTTGATGCAGCAGTCTCGTCGATGAGAAAAGGCTATGAGGCAGAGCCGCTCAAGATCGGCTGTGGAGCTAGCATTCCGTTTGTGAAGCCTTTTGCAGACGCCTTGGGTGGCGCGCCTGTATTGCTCATTGGAGTAGAAGATCCTTACACCAATGCACATGGTGAAAATGAGAGCCTTCTCATCAGTGATTTAAAGAAGGCATGCTTAAGTCAAATTTATCTTTTCGCTGAGCTTGGCCAGCAAAAGTAGTTTACACTGGTATGGAGAGCGTATCTGGTAAACGGATCGCCGGCTCCGCAGTCAGCAGCGAGAGAAGAAGTACTAACTGAAGTACGAAGAGGAACCGAGTACCCAAATGAGTACAGAAAACATCAGCAACGAGAATACTGAAGATACCGGCGGCAGTGACACCGGTATGTCTATTTTAGAAAAAACTTTACGCGGCCAGCGCGAAGCTTGGCGTGAAATTTCGGAGCGAGTCGCGGGTATTTCAAGCCGTGAATTACCCTATGACCCTCCAAAGCGAATCTTGCTCTTTGGATTGGGGAGTAGTTACTTTGCAGCAAAACTAACGGCATTCGCACTCATTCGTGATAAGACCCGAAATCGAATTCCAGTGATTGCATCATCCAGTCTCAACGTGGGAGTCAAGGTGATCCCAGGTCGAGGTGATTGGGTTTTTGGCATTACTCATCGGGGTTCCCCGGGACCGACGACACAAGCACTTGAGCTTTGTGAAAAGATGGGTGCGTTTACGATCCAAGTATCTGCTCAAGACGTGCAACCGTTACCGAGCGCAAAATACTTTTTAGCGACAGTGCCTCGCGAACAGATCGAGCCTCACACGGCCGCAGTGACGGGCGCTATCTGCGCGATCACTTCACTTCTGCTGGGATCTCGGGCGATTGAAGAATGGGATGCGCTTCGTAGTATCGGTGACCCAGACGTGTCCGTGTATCGTTCACGAGCAGGCATGGGCCCGACAGTTTTATTGGGTGAGTGGGAGGGTGAATGGCTAGCTCGCGAAGGTGCGCTCAAACTCATGGAAGTCGCGCGCCTACCTGTGCGCGTGTATGCGACGGAGGAGTTTTTTCATGGACCTCACCATGCATTTTCTCCTGAAAATGATCGCATTTGGCATATCTCTATGCCCAAAGACACCAGAAACACAGCTCTGCAGGATCAATACAAGCCTGCCTACTCGATAGGAATCTTTGGGGCGAGCCCGCTTGCTTGGATTCCCGCACTGGTTGAGCTTCAATGGTTAGCTCTCGCAGTCGCGCTCAATCGGGGAGTAGATCCGGATTTGAAGGTTGATTAAGAGTATTTACCGCCACCGGTGGCGGTAGATTACTTCTTTTTTCTCAATTTTTTTCTCAGTTTTTTTTCTCAGTGCTTCGAGTTTGGACTCAAATGCTGACATGGACATGAGTTTACCGACGAGTTCTGGGGGAGTGCCGATAAAAGCACGGGTCAGTGCAGCGGATTGAGATACACCTGAGTTGACTGAGAGGTCTTCACTCAATTGATTCATTCGCTGGCGCAAGTCGGACATGAACTCACCGTATCCTTGCATCATTTGCTGAAGTTTCAGCTGGTCCGCAGGACTCATCTCAGAACGTTTAATGAGCTCGTTGTACTCTTTGCGACCATCAAATCCGTTTTTCTTACCGAGGTAGGATAAGACGTCATACTTAACAACGGCCATCTTTCCCATCGATGCAGAGCCTTCACCGAGAGAAAAAATCTCAATGTTTGAATCTTCATTTTCAATAACGCGTTTATTGGATTCGCGATCATCCAGGCTACCGGTATATTTGTCGTTGAACAGGGTGACGATATAGACGTTGTAACAATCGTTAAATCCGTCCAGATCAAGCTTCTGAGTCGAGCTCACTGTACCTGCAGTCGGGTAAGAGACTTTAAAATTGGAAATCGAGAACTTGAAAGAAGCAAAACCTGCTTCCCACATAATCATATCGCGAGGAAAACGAACTGGGACTTGAGCATATTGATCGTATTCGATTTCTTCCATTTGCGCATCCAGAGACGAGTTTGGGATCAGCTCTTTATTTCGATTGTAAATACTTTTTTCCATGGTCGCCGATAGGATTTTTCCGGATTCATCGAAATCTGTGTTGCTGTTAGTAACTCCCTTCACACGCATTTTGTTGTGAAAGTAAATTAATGAACATTCATCACTGGTGATTCGGCCATTGCCGTTCTCAGTGAGTTTGTCTTTTTCTACGGAAGTCTCATCCACGATTTTGATGAGCTTGCTCGGTTGAACTTCATCATCACCGCCGCCCTGACAGCCTTGTATCAGTGTCAATGCACTTAAGGCTGTTAACGTGAGTGCGATCGATTTTGGGGAGGAGTTGATTTTATGCTTTTTCATGCTGGCCGTTATAGCAGGCTTTTTGGTGTATTTGTTATGAATTTTATCAAAATATTTATTAAATAAACGCTGGATATATTCGTGTTTTTGCGTTTTTGCAAAGGTGATAAGGCAGGGGAAGTGACGAGAAGCTGAGTTGTCTACAATTTGGACAGTATCGGGGGCTACCGGAATTCACATCCTCAGGGCTTCTTGAGACTCGAGCATTATATAATTGAATTGGGCTAATAGTGATGGGTCTTTTGTGACAGTCTAGAATATGAATTTCTGTTCATCTAAACTTAAATTGTATGGCTATTATGAAGGACGTTAGCGGAATAGGCCTAATGCAGGCAGTTGTGTTCTCTGGTTTCATTGGAGCAGTCGCGCTTTCTTCGGCGCAATTGGCGACCTCTGCAAAAAATGCTCAGAGGGCTGCTCAATTATCCCTTGATCTCAATTCGGTAACCACCGCTGCGGAGGCGATACTGAGAGATGTAAACGATCGTGCTGAAAATGTGAGCATTTTGAGCACGAGAAATATCACAATGCCCATTAATCCAAAAAAACCTCAAATCATTACTCTAAGGGAGCTTCGGTTGCCTGTCCCCACTGGCCAACTTCCACGCGCGTTTCTCACCGTGAACCGGGAGGCCAGCGCAGGATTAGTGATAAGAAACATGTATTTTAGAAATTTCCGGCAGCTCGATAATCGCTATTTTAGCGCTGAATTTGTCATCGAAGCGAGTCCTGGAACCGTGAGTCCTAACGGGACGATCCTCAATTCCGGGGGCAATAGTAATATTATAAGATCGATTCCATTTGATGTGGGCTTACTGACTACAAATATAGGAGGTGGCAGATTTCGAATTGATGATATCGGAGAAATTCCACAACCTCCTGAAAAGGTCTCTTTGATGGGGTGTTATGCTCGACCAAAACCTCTCCTTCCTTTGCCAGGATTTAAGTTTCCTAATGATATCGATCCATGCCCTGATTTAAATATCATGGGTTTTAGGTATCAGCAGGAGTCAGGAAAGGACTTACTCACACCTGAAGCCCTGCTGCTATCGGGCGCACTGGGTGCAAACACCTGCTCATCGACTTTTGAAGTCGTACTGAAAGATCCCATTTTTAATAAAACGATCGACAAGAAAGATCTGCCGACCTTTCCGAAGTCGGTCGTGTGCAAGCTCACTAATCAGCGTTGGTAATAGTTTAAGAAGGCTCTCAAAAAGATTGATCAACAAGTAGGAACAACATGAGAATTCTGAAACGACAATTTAAATTAGAATTATTAGACGAGCGAGGCTTTGGACTGATCGAAGCATTTGTGACTCTTGGTATCGTCGGTGGAGTCGGGCTCATGGCTGCTCAGATTGCGCACAATACGACCAAGATTCAGACCAATGAAAGAAACAACTTTGCATTTCAGACTCAAGTCACACTTGCGCTTCGCATGCTTCAGTCGCCCAGGATTTGTAACGAAAATTTAGCAAACTTTGAGAATATACCCGTCAATACAGGTGCACTCAGCACTTTTAGCCTTCGGATCAACGAAATTAGAGGGCCCAGAGTCGGTGGAGGACAGGGACCTGTGATCTTGAGAAATGGGGGTGACATCATTCCTAGGCAGTTGACCGTCCAGCGCCTCGAGCTCAGAAACTTTCAGGAAGTGAATACCGGAAGAAATTACTGGGCCGAAGTGTCCATTGAAGCCGCTAAGAACAGTCGAATGTCGGTAGGTCGCCAAGTGCTGAGAAGTAGGTTTACCATTCCAATTGAGATTGATCCTGTCACTCGCCGAATTCGATCCTGTGGCCTGAGAGAACCACCTCAACCCCTGACGGTCACGGGTTGTTGGGGTCGCCTAGGACCCATACCTGAACCTAACCCATGCAATAATCTTGAAATCGACGGATTTAGATTTGAGAGCGCCGGATTTGAAGTTAGGCAGCAAGATTTGCGTTGTGCTGATGGGATTGTTCCCGGCTTTGTTCGTACAGTAACGTGTCGACCAAGACTTTAAGTGCTTATCTTCTTTGCATGAACTCAGTTATCTGTCCTATATCTAGCCTGTTGGTACCGCCACCAGTGGCGGTACTTGTTCTCGGTCACACGGGTGTCTATGCGCATTTTACGACCCTATAACTAAAGTTCTACCTTGTTCCACACGTGTGATCCCAAACCTGTGACCTCAAAAGTATAAATAAGTTGACTGTACTGGTCGGAGGATCTAGAAGTCTCTTCGAGGATCTAGTATGACCAGTCGTTATTTTCTATCCTTCTTATTGACTCTACTTGCGATCTCCCACCCCCAATCCGCCGATGCGATCGATATTATTGACCAGGATGATCGCAAGTTTCTCACCCAACAAGAGCAAGACCAATATCCGTTTATTGGGAAGTTTCTGATCACCGGAAAAAATGGCGACAAAGACGCCTTTGCGGCGCGATGTATGGCGACTTTAATATGGAAGGACCTCGTCGTCACCGATGCTGGATGTTTAGCACTTGCCGTGATGAAGCGATTTGGGGTTGTAGAAGAGCAAAATGACCCGAAGACTTTTCAAAAATTTCTCAATCAAAACCTAAAAGACATGAAGACGACTTTTGGCGAGATCAAGGAAGTTCATTTTCACAAAGCCTATTTACCAGGCAGTATGAAGGACGTTCCGGGACAGCGATTTACAGGCTACACAGTGGCGCCGTCAGGCCCGCCCGTTGCTTACCTGATATTAAAGACTCCGCATGCGGCGGCACCGGCTTTTTTGTATTCTGGAAGAACTCAAAAAAACTCGACGATCAATTCTTACTTGTTCGGGATGGAAGAGGGCNNAGGGCCGAGTTCATGTGTCGAAATCTTGCGAGGCCGGACCATTACAGATCGACAGCTCCGATTTCCAAAAAGGTGAGGTTTTTGTACACGATTGCGATACCTGGGGAGCTACCGGGGAACCCGTTTTTGGTGAGCACGAGGAAGACCCTAAGAAACATATACTCTTAGGCATTACCGTCGATGCTCGATACGGTAGTTATCTACGTGAAAACAATCCAAATATCAGTGAATCCGAAAGACTAGATGCTCTGAAATACAGTTGTGGAGAACTCGGCCTAAACTGCGCAAACATAGCAGTCTCATCGATGGAGATTGTTCGCGGGATCGATTTCTAGGCGTGTCTACTTCTAGGGAAATCCACTTTAGAGACCGGGAAGCCCTGGTGTTGCATTGGATTCGCCACCGCTACCTGGGCCCGTGCCGCTTGCGCCCGCTCCCGAACCCTCACCGCTGCCGGTAAGTTCACCTGCATTCGAGGCGTCTTCACCTACGAGGCGATAGATGCTCGACTCGTATCGGCCTAAGTGGGTGTTAGCAGTCTCGTAAGCTTCTTGAGCTTTACGTAAACCTTTACCGATATCTTCAAATTTGCGTTCGAAATGTTCAAAGTGGCGGCGAGCCTTTTTGACGTCCTCGATTGTTTTTTCCACACCGCGAGACATGTTGTAATAATCTTGCGCCATCGAGACAGAGCGCAATCCCATCGCTAAAGTATTTGGCGATACAGGATAGACCTTCAATCGGCAGATCTCTTCGTACAATTTTGTGTTTCTGATCACTTCAAAATAAAGAGTTTCACTTGGCAAAAAGATCAGCGCCATGTCGGTCGTGCCGTGATCTGGGCGAATGTATTTGTCAGCAATCGATTTGCACTGAACTTTTACAAAGTCCGATAGAGCCTTCCGCGCGGTTTCTAGTAAGGCGGGATCCTGACTCTCAAAGAGAGGAAGCACCTGTTCTCTCGGAAATTTGCTGTCGATCGGGAGTACTTGGCGAGCCAGTTTCACTACAGCATCCACACGCTCCGTAGATCCAGGCACAATCGCGTATTGAACTTCAAATGATCCTGCTGGCAAAAAGTCCGAAAGTAGGCGCTCTAATGTCGCTTCTCCAAAGCCGCCGCGAAGGTGAGGGAGTTTTAATAAGCTATTGAGATCGGCGATCGACTGCCCGACGACACTGAGCGAAGCGAGTTTGAGTTCCGCCGCCTGAAGGTGTTCCTGAACTTTCTCAAAATGCTTAAATCCTTCTTTCAGATTTTCATTGAGTTTAGTTTCTACGCTCTTGCCGATTGTCTCTAAGCGAGTTCCGACTTGAGCCTCAAGGGACTGGAAGCGGAGCTGCAGAGCTTCAGTGGTTTTAGCGAGCCCATGCTGCATTTCTTGTCGGCCTTGGCTTAAGGTTCGGTCGATGCGTTCTTGGGTCTCCAGAAAGTGTTTTCCGAGCTTCTCCATCGTGCTTTCACGAGTTTCACTGGACAGCCGCGTCATGCGTTCAGTGAGGTCGAGTAGTGGCTTTTGCAGCAGGTTTTGCAAAGAGGCATTCACCTGGGGGCTCAACTGAGATAGTTGTGCGCGAATCCAGAGGAAGAGGGCAACAAATCCTACCACCATGAATAGGCCTAGGACTAAGAAAAGTGCGGAGGAGCTGTTCTGCATTATTAATCGGTAGCATGTCCACCATTGCCTGACAATCTAGCTCGTTGTAAGGTCTCAATATGAAGAAGAAACAAAAGGAGAGTATCCGGGTATTCAAGAGTGATTTCCTGGAAAAGTTTACTCACGTTCACCCCATTACGCCGCTTGTAATGTGGGTCCCATTTATTGGCTGGTTGATTTGGCGGTCCTTTGCCATTCACTCCATTCCGGTAACTACTTTTGCGCTACTTGGCTTTATGGGGTTCTTTGTTTGGACTCTTTCCGAGTACGTCCTTCACAGGTATGTTTTTCATATCCCTAAGACTTCTCCTCTCAAAGAGCGGATCTACTTCATTATTCATGGATTACATCACGATGATCCGAATGATGCTACGAGGCTCGTCATGCCTCCTGTTCCTGCGATCGTGCTAGCGATCAGTCTTTATTATATTTTTAGACCTTTCTTAGGTGCTGTGCACGTCGAGCCGTTTTTCGCGTTCTTCTTAATTGGCTACCTTTGCTACGACTACACTCACTACGCCATTCATCATTTTACGCCTCGCACTCGTTTTGGAAAGTATGTGAAATACCATCACATGCAACATCACTTTGTGACGCCTAATGCCCGATGGGGTGTGAGTTCTCCTGTTTGGGATTACGTCTTTGGAACGCTGGATTCGACAGCTCCTCAGAAAAAACAAAACTCCGCGGTTTAAGAAAGAGAGTATGGGAAAACGGATTTTTTCCGGCGTTATCATCGCGCTGTTCTTTTATATTGCTTTGCCCTTGGCATTGCCGGTGGCTTTAGGCGCTATCTTTGCCGTNNCAGAAAATTTGGGACGCACACAGCGTCCGCGGTGATTACCATCTCAGTCACATTACTAATTCTCTTACCGGCGATCTTACTGATCTTCATGGGTGCAAAGACGGGTCTTCAGCAGCTAAAAACGCTTCGTGATGCACCTATCCCTCAAGGGGCAACAGGGAATGTGTACGATAGCTTAGTCCATACACCTGCAATTCATTCTCTGATTGAAAGTATTGCGCGCTGGTTTCCGATCGAAGTCGACGAAATTGTGACCACGGCGGGAGAAGCAGCTCGAGGAATCGTTGCTCGGATCCTGGAATTTTTCGGGGATATAGTGACCCGGTTGCCTGCAATGGCGATGGGTCTGGTGATCATGGTTTTGAGTATTTATTTCTTTTTAGCCGATAGCCGTAGACTGATCCTCTACATCCGAACGCATTCGGTTTTTGATCCCATACAAACCGAAGTCCTGATCAAAAACTTTGTTGGAATGTGTCGTTCTGTTGTTCTGGCGACTGTTATTTCCGGACTCGCACAATCATTCTTATTCTCGCTGGCTTGTGTCGCGGTTGGTCGGGACGATGTACCGCTTATTGGCTTTCTCGTTTTCCTCGCCTCGTTTATACCGCTACTAGGATCCGCACCTGTGACGTTTGGCGTCGCGATTCACGAACTGCTCTTGCAAGATCATAAGACTATTGGAATAATTTTGCTGGTGGTAGCTGGATTAGTTTCGATTATAGATAACTTTATTAGGCCAGTTGTTTTGAAGGGTTCAGCAAATTTGCATCCCTTGCTCGCCTTTATTGCGGCTTTTGGTGGTCTTCAGGTATTAGGGTTTTCAGGAGTTTTTTTAGGACCTATTATTGCTGGTCTATTTGTAGTGACACTCGATAATTTGATGAAGGGAAGCAACTTGAGTGAACGCCTATGACAAATAAAGCGATACTCATCGTCGAAGACGACCGTGACATCCGTGAATCCTTGCAACAAATCCTCGAGCTTGAGGGTTATGAGGTATTAACGGCCGCTAATGGCAGGGAAGGGCTTGATGTACTCAGAGGAGGTAAACAGCCTTCTATGATATTGCTCGACCTGATGATGCCTGTCATGAACGGGTGGGAATTCTTAGAAGAGCAAAGAAAAGATCAGGCGATTTCTGCCATTCCCGTTCTTGTCGCATCAGCCTTCGGAGATCGTGCAAAATCTCTCGGGACGGCTGCATTTATTAAAAAGCCGATCGAACTCGATACGCTTCTGAGTACAGTAAATTCCATTTGTCAGCCTTCCGCAGCTGAGTAAGAGACGACTTTAGGTAAACTAGTTAGGTTTTGGAGTCGAGGAGCGCGGGCCATGGCGGCGTCGGCGGTTTTTGTTACCGCTTCGTTCTCCTGGCTTAGGGCTAGGTCCACTTCGATCGTCGCGGCGAGGACCGTGTCCGGGCCTACCGCGGTCTCCCTGCGAATCACCTGTAGGGATTGAGTAACCGTCAGCAGCTTCTTCAGGAATATCTTGCTTTAAGATTTTGCGAATTTCGCGAAGGATCTTTCCATCACGAGTCGTTACAAACGTAGTGGCTTTGCCAGTTGCTTCGGCTCGTCCTGTACGTCCGATACGGTGAACATAGTCTTCCGGGTCCATCGGTAAGTCGTAATTGATCACATGTGCAACTGCATCGACGTGAATACCTCGGCCTGCAACGTCGGTCGCGATCAAAATCCGATATTTGCCTTCTTTAAACTCGGCTAAGGCTTGCTCACGATGGGACTGAATGCGGTCTGAATGAATATAAGTCGCATCATAAATCCCATTGCTATGGAGAGTTCTCCAAACACGGGTTGCTTGATCTTTCGAACGTGTAAACACAATGATACTGCCAGGCTCTTCGCGAAGAAGGCGTCTCAGTTCTCTGTTTTTAGCAGACTCATCCATCCAAAGGAGTTTTTGGTCGACTCGCTTTGAAGCTGAAAGTGGGGCGCCAATGGCCACTGTTTTAGGTGATTTTAAGATCTTATTTGCCAGATTGAGAACAGGTTTGGCCATGGTGGCCGAAAATAAAAGTGTCTGACGTGATTTGGGAACGTCGGTCATGATCCGAGAAAGTTGATCCGCAAATCCCATATCGAGCATTCGATCGGCTTCGTCGAGGACTACCGTTTCAATATAGTCGAGCCACACGTTTCCACGGTCGAGATGATCGCAGAGTCGCCCCGGTGTTGCGACGATGATCTGCGGATACGTCTGCAGTGCTGCTGCGTCGATCTTCATGTCGACGCCTCCGATCAAGACGACAGAGCGAACTTTACGAGGTGCACCTAAAAGGTCGATTGTGGCCTGAGTTTGTTGAGCTAGCTCGCGCGTCGGTTCCAAAATCAATCCATAGGTGCCTTCGCGTCCTGCGAATCTTTCGACCATGGGAAGTACAAAACTTGCGGTTTTACCTGTTCCCGTTTGGGCGGAAGCGATGAGATCGTCTCCCTGCAGGGCAATCGGAATGGATGCCGCTTGAACGGGAGTAGGAGTCTTAAATCCTGCGCGAGCAATGAGCTCTAGAGCCTCTCGAGAAAGTCCAAGAGAGTCCCATGAGGCAGGGGTTGTATCAACAGGTACGGACGGTGCCGGTATAATTGCGTCTGACATTATCGGGTCAAATCGTATCCAATACTCGCAATAGAAGCCATCCTAAAATAGCCGCTGTACGTTAGAAGAGGCGAGTTAGGCTACTCGAGGCGTGTTTTGAGAACCTCGGCTGAGATCCGGATTGGCAAGTAACCCGGCCATATCCTCGGCATGCTCCTCTTCGGTCTCCAAGATTCGTTCGAGAAGCCTTCGGCTAGTAGGGTCTTTATCCCCAATATACCGAATCATCTCGCTATAGGACTCGATCGCAATACGCTCAGCAATCAGGTCCTCCTGAATCATCTCGAGAAGAGTCTCAGGGGTGACTTCTCCAGGCAGCGTACGACCTTGCGGCATACTTTGAAATTCGGAATGACTGCGAAGCAAAATTCCTTCGGGATGAAAATTGGGAGTGCCGCCCAACTGTCTGATGCGAGCCGCTAACCAATCGGCATGTTCTTGTTCTTGAGCTGCATGCTCTTTGAATTCATCTGTTGCGGCTTTTGCATGGATACCTTCCGCCATGAAATAATGCGATTTATATCGCAAGGTGCAAACGATTTCCGTAGCAAGCGCTTCGTTCAACAAGCGGATGACCGTCTCTAAGTCGCCCGGATAACTGGGTGTGACGGCTCCTTCTTGAATTGCCATTCTTGCTCGGCGTCTAATTTCTTGGATGTCGCTTAAAAATTTTTTTTCCATGCTGAACCTCGCTCCAGATGCCAATGCAAAGAGTACGCTCGCTCTAAAAATCCGCGCAATCCCTTGACACTACTCTGAAAAATTTGGTTGAATTCGCATATGGCTAAAAAAGCGGGCAGCAGACCTAACACAAAAGCATCAAAATCGAACTCATCAAAAGGCGGGTCAAAAGAAAAAACGCCAGTGAAGGCAACACAGAAATCTGCTCAAAAAGCAGAAGCGAAGCCTGCTCAAAAAGCAGATACTAAATCTGCGACAAAGGAAGAAGAAGTCAGCGCGCCGGTAGGGAAGCGCGGCGGCAAGATTACTACGAGTAGTACTGCCGAATACTTTTCGAAAAATCTTCAGCAAGTTGGATTTTCGTCTCAAGTGAAAGCCGTTTTGACGACTTTAAAAGAGGCGGTCGATAATTCACTGGACGCCTGTGAAGATGCTGGCATTTTGCCCGAGCTGACTGTTTGGGTTGAAAAGATCGGACAGGGCTCTTTAAAAAATACAGATCAAGTTCGTATTCGTGTTTTGGACAACGGCCCTGGCATTGATCCAGACGATGTCCCTAAAGTGTTCGGCGAATACTTAGCGTCTTCTAAGTTTGGTCGTGGTCGATGTTCACGCGGACAGCAGGGGATTGGTATTTCAGCAGCAACCACTTNNCACCAAGACCGAGAAGATGAGAAAAGCATTTTCTGCGGTGGTCGAAGTCGACATTAAAAATAATCGCGGAGTGATTAAGGACCGTGAAACGATTGATTGGGATCGCCCACATGGAACAAGCGTCGAGTTTATCATTGACGGACGTATCCAGCTCAACGGCGAAGCAGGATTGATCAATTACCTCACAGGGACCACATTGGTTAATCCGCATCTGACCCTTCATTACTACTTGCCTGAAGGCGATAAGCCTTCTGAGAAGCAAACCGTCGAAAGAGTAAGCCAGGACATCCCGCAAATCNNCGAGCCACATCCTCATACGATGAAGCTCGGTGAGTTTATTGCTCACTCCCATCTCTTTGGCCGTTCAAAAGTTGAAACTTGGCTCAAGAAAGGTTTCTCGCGTGTTAACGAAGGAACTTTGAAAGAGCTGGTTACTGCAGGCTTTCCAAGAGCACTTCTGGATAAGTCTGTCGATGGACTCAATGAGACTGATTTTAAGAATTTGTTCACAACCATCCAAAATCTACAATTGATGGCGCCCTCTACGAAGTCAGTGCTGTCGATTGGCGAAGAAGCATTGGCGAAAAGTATCAAGC
>DBAE01000084.1 GCA_002291495.1 Bacteriovoracaceae bacterium UBA1018
ACCCTAGTCAGTCGTTTTAAAGTTTCTCCAGACGTCTTAGCAATCGAGTTGATGAGCCCGTTAGTGGGTGGCGAAGAGATCGAAACCAATCGTTATCAAGGCAAACTCCTGAGAGAGTTTGATGTCACGATGAGATGGAAGCCTTATCTCGATTTGAAAGACTACACGATCGAAGTTTTGGGCAGAAACAAACAAGTTTTGCTCGAGAAACCTGTTCAAGGAACTAGCTTTTCTTTTAATAAGAAAAAGATTTATCAAGGCCAGATCTTTTACCGGGTTAAAGCAGCTCTACCTAATGGGTTTACTGCTCGGTCTCTTGAAGGTTCATTTATCTTCAACTTTATTTCGCCGGTACCAACTTTTCCGGAAGACCAATCAACCATTTCTATTCAGGCTAATAATACTCTCAATCGCAGCAAAAACCGTAAGCCAGGGCTTCTATTTGCATGGCAGCGAACCAATTTCACTCAAACATACGAGCTTGAGATTGCTAAAGACGCTGGTTTTACAGACGTCGTAAAAACTGAGAACACCGAGCAAAACTTTGCGATATTGAACGACCTTCCGCCAGGTGAATACTGGTGGAGAGTTCGAAGCGTTGCACAACCTCTGAAAAGTGCTCCAGGCCAGACTTTTAGACTCACTCTCATGCCTTGAGCTTTGTCAGGGTCTAGGCTAAGTTGATCCACATATGCCAGCTTTTGAGTACCTTTGCGAAGTGAAGTCGTTTCGCATGTTAACCCCGACAGTATTTGAAATCGCTTTTGATGCGAAATCTCCACCTCCGCCCGAGGCTACTCCTGAGAAAGTGAGCCCTCCTTACGCATTTGAAGCGGGCCAGTTTATTAGTGTCATCATTCCCGGCGCAGGACCCAAAGGGAGAGATTTACGTCGAGCTTATTCCATTGCCTCGGCACCAGAAACTCGCCCCGTTGAGCTCTGTGTCAAGTTAGTCGAAGGCGGACCGGGAACCAATTATCTTTATACTCTAAGACCAGGAGACGTTTTCCGTGGATTTGCTCCCTACGGCGACTTTGTTTTTGAGCCCAAGGCAGGTCGTCATGCCTGTTTTATTGCAACCGGAACCGGGATTGCGCCGTTTCGCTCGATGATTCTTTCGGAGTCCTATCAGATGGCAAAACCTCTTTCGACAACCTGTCTTTTAGGTGTCAGAGATGAGAACGAACTTCTGTATGTCGACGAATTCGATTCTTTACCATGGGTAAAATGGGTGACAGCTGTAAGTCGGCCTGCCGATCCAAGCTGGAATCCCAAACACGGCTTTCGAGGACGAGTCACAGATTACTTTCGAGCACAGGGAGATGATTTTCCTTGGTTAGAAACTGAGTATTATCTTTGCGGCGCCGGACCGATGATTGACGAAATCAAGCAGATCTTGGCTGGTCGTGGTGTCTTAAAGGAATCGATCCATCAGGAAGTCTATTATAAAACGCCTACTAAATAATTATTCGCTGATCATGGCCTGAAAACTCATAAAGACCCAGAGGCTCATGAGCAGTACTAGTGCGCTCGCTAATATCCAAGCTTTGAAAAAGCTCTTATTGGGGGGGTAAATTGAGAACCAGGATTTGAACAAGGCCTGCGGGTTAGCGCCTTCCCAGACAGCTTGAAACTTGGGAAATAGATCGGAAAGCCTTTCATCGAGTATTTTTTTTCCGCTCTCGGCCGATGCGAGAGAAGGACTGCCCCAATAACCAGCGAGTTCGCCTTTGTTTCGTTTCATCCATCGTTCAAATGTATTTCCACTGCGTTCAATCTTTGGAAGCCCCTGATAAATCGAATCAACGAGTTCAGGGTCGCTCGCGAGTACGACTGAAGTATCGCGTTGTCCGCCGTGCTCAATCGGATCCGCCCAAAATGGATTAGTCGAGAGGTCCCGATCTTCAATGGCTGCAGAGCTTGCCGAAACCAACGTTGGATAGCGATTTTTTCTGGATTGAAAGAGCCGAAAGAGTAGAAAAGGACGAGTTTTTTGAGTGAGGATCCTTCCAGCGTCTTCAATGGCAGTGAGTTGCTTCGGGCCAAAGTTTCCCGAAAAGCAGACAAAATGTTTAAACCCAATTTTAGTTAGGCTGAAGGATGAGTCCACTAGCCAGTCTCTCAGGACATGACCGCGGACAGTAATCGAGATGCGTCCTGTATGGCTATCGATTCCAAGAGGTGCGCTTGGCATGATTACCGCACGCCAACCCGCAAGATCGCGTTCGAGTTTTTCTGCTGCAAGTATCGCAAGTTGTTTGGCTTCTATGAGATCGACTCCTAAAGGAAGATGCGGTCCATGATCTTCCATTGGACCAACTGGAAAGAAAAACACGGTTTGTTCTCTTGGGAGAAGCTCTAGAGTTTGAGCAGTGATCAGTTCGAAGTGGAGTGGAGCCATACTCTAAAGGTGTCAGACATTTAGAATTTTTTCCGCACTTTTTCCTAATACATACTCTGCATCTTCTTGCGAAAACATTTGGGCGTCCACACAGTCTTGGATGCGGTCCAACATGACCGAATGGTTCTGACCTAAGAACGGCCAGTCGCTTCCCATCAACACATGTTCAGAGCCGAGCCTGCGCACGGCTTCGGCTATCACTTCGGAGGGTTGCCAGGAAGTATCGACGTAGATGTTCCCAAACTTTTCGCCGAGATCAAGAGCCGTATCTGGCTGATGAAAGTTCATATGTGCCAAAATAAACTTAATGGATGGATAATCTTGATACCAAGATTCGAACTCCCTTGGGTTACCTAGCTCAGGTTTTCTATAAAAGAGGTGTGAATGCAAACAGCCCGTATGGAGAATGACGGGTAAGTGATGTTCAGCGGCAATTTCTAGGAGAGTTCGGTAGTGGGGACTCTCAGCGCCTTCTCCGTCTGAGGCAGCATGGATTTTAAGAATCTTAGCTCCCTCTTTGATGTAAGACCGAAGTTTTTCGGCGGCATGCGGAGTCAGGGGCGGCAAGTTGACCGCCGGGATAAATCGAGGGTCACTTTTACAAATGTCTAAAATAAACTCATTTGAAACCATTGGCGGATGGGCAATTAAAACGGCCCGATCGACTTGTGCATACTTGATAGATTGATTCAGGTCCTCTAGAGAGGACTCGATGAGAAGACCCGTGGCTGGAATTAATGCGCTGAGTTGATCGATGGGGCGCCGGGCGAGCTCTGGGATCCATCGAGTATAGGTTTGTGCCTGATGAATAGAGCCGGCAAAGGGCCTTAGCCACATTTTAGCTGTTTTTCTGAGTCGATTAGGAACAAAACGCTGGATAGAGTCAGGAAAAACGTGGCAATGAAAGTCAACGACACTCATGATTCCTTCTAACTTAACGGAATTGGATCTATGAGGGAAGTAAGATAGGTTGCGGGTCAATGATTGCTTGGATCAATGGTTTACTAGGAATCGCGCTGGCATTTTTTATAGGGTTGAACAAAATCGAACTCAACGCCTACGACGTAGTGCTCAGTATTGGCGCATCTTGGGTTTCAGGAATGATAGCCCTCCTTTTGGTCCTCAAGGGAGAACGAACGCCCTGGATCAAGAGACATGTCCTGACTCGATCACTCAGAACATGGCCTATTTTTTTACTCCTGTATTACGGCGGGATTTGGCTCCTGGCGCCCCCTCTTCGAAGCATGGACCGGCTCATCTGGATGGCAGTACCCCTGGCCCTTTGTAATGGATTCGTAATTCTCGCCTTTGGACCGCTTCAGGACAGGATCATCGCACAGGTTCAACGTAGATCTCGAACTTCTACGACTTAAAAACTTTGAGAGCCACAAAAACTGGTGCTATATTCGCAGCATGAGTACACAGCATACTGTTAGCAGCAATCAGTTCCAACCTGAACCAGGTGACATCAATGTAGTTGCACTTTGGTTAAGAAAAGATCCAGTTCGCTGGGTTGCCGGTGCAATGGCGGGCCTTTTCGCAGGAATGGTAGCTGCAGTATTTGCGGGACTCATGGCTTCCTTTAATGGTTTAGAGTTTTGGTACCCGATTAAAATTGCGGCGCTTCCGATTCGCGGCGGTGGAGCATTAGAAGCTGGAATGAATACAAAGGCCTTGGTCGCTGGCCTTATTCTTCACGAACTGATCGCGATGGTGCTTGGCGTGGTGTACGCCCATTTCACAGTTGTAAACTCGATGAAGGCTCTTTTAGGTGCAGGCTTTGTTTGGGGCACCTTTAGCTGGATCTTTATTTACTGTCTCTTCATTCAGTCCTTCACTGACGTGTTTGCTGCGAACATTTCCCTATCCGGTGGATTTGTTGNNTATTTGGGTTTATGTTGAGCTCAGTGGCATTTTTTGACCGAGCCTTCCGTCGATAAGACGCTAACTTAACCTTTGCGGTTATTGTTCATTTCGTCCTGAATAGCCTGATATTTTTCATGAAGTTTCGCTAGCTCGGCTTCTTGCTTGCGGCGATAACTTTCAATTTTCGTACTTTCTCGTTCGGCAATTTTCTCGAACTCTTTTTCTTTTTCCTTCTTCTCTTTGGTTAATTCTTGCTGATGAGAAGAGCGGAGGGATTCCAAGTCTTTTGCAAAAGTTTTGCTCTCACGCGAGAGTTCAACTTCGTAGGCTTTCTCAACTTCTTTCTTCTGATTTTCGTGGAGTTTTGCAAGTTGATCGAGCTCCTTGCGATGCTCAGATTCCATCGATTCAACTTCGGCATTATGCTGAGCTTTTCGTTGTTCCATATAGGAAGCCAATCGATTTTCTTCAGCGATAAAATTGCGATATTCCGTCGACGAGTTCATCCTAAGTCTAAGTTTAGAGGAAGTGAAAAAATCTAGAAATAGGCATGAATTGCCTAGCCTTGAGGCGGATCCATGACTAGATCCGCCCCATAGACCGGGGTTGTGTGGACGGGGGGTTAGGTTAATCGTGGTTCATTTTTCGGCTAAATTTGTCCATCATCTCAACTGCTTTTTGTTTTTGCTCAGCAGTTAATGTCGCATGAAATTCGGCCACTTTAGCTAGGACCGAGTCCATGTTCTTTTCCATTCCAGAGCGGCGTTCTTCAATGAGGGATTTGATGCGCTTGGTATCTAGCTTTTCGGCGGTGATGAGAGACTTAATCTCTGCGCGGGCCTTTTCACGGTCTGGCTTATTTTCAGATCTTGATTTTAAGAAGGCGACTTTCACTTCATCTAGTTTTGCCTTTTGAGAATCGTTGAGGTCTAGCTTGCTCGTGATCTTTGAAGTCATGCGCTCTGCGAACTTTTCTGGGTTATGTCTATGTTGACACGCTCCTAAAGCTCCAGTGGCCATTAACGCAAGGCAAAGACTAGCGACTATTTTCAACTTCTTGGAACGTATAAGACTTTTCATGGACTGATCTCCTTTTTATTAAGGATAGGTCTTTCTACTATCTAAATCCTTTCGAAACCGTATGAAATGGTAACAAGATGTAACAGAGGATTTGTTTGTAGTTCCGAGATGTTAAACTGATACTAGGAGCTGTCATGCGAGCACTTCTAATAGATGATGATGAAAAACTTGCGGGTCTACTAAAGGACTATCTCTCCCGTTTCGGTATAGTGCTCCAAAGTGCGCTCGATCCCGCGACTGGCCTAGACCTATTAGAGAAGATCCAACCTGATATTGTCATTTTGGATGTCATGCTTCCCGGAAAAGATGGCTTCACAGTCTGTAAGGAGATTCGCACGCAAAGTCAGGTTCCGATCATCATGTTAACAGCTCGTGGTGAGACCACTGATCGGATTGTTGGTTTAGAAATCGGTGCTGATGATTATCTCACCAAACCATTTGAACCACGCGAATTAGTGGCGAGATTGCAATCCATCGTTCGTAGATCTGAGGGGCGGTCAAAACAAAAGACACTGAAGTTTTCTGAGCTCGAGATCAAACTTCACGAAAGAGAAGCCTATTTGTCGAACAAAGCGCTGGATCTCTCTTCGGCCGAGTTCGAACTGCTCTATTTACTTGCCTCTCACCCCGGCAAAAAATTTGATCGCGACGAGATTATGAATGCTCTCCGCGGAGTCGATTCAGATGTCTTTAGCCGTTCGATCGACATTTTGGTCAGTCGACTCCGAGCTAAGTTAGGAGAAGACACTAAAAAACCCCGCTTCATTAAAACGGCATGGGGCACAGGATATGTGTTCTTGAAAGGTACTGATGAATAACGAGGGTTTTTTTAAACGAATATTTCAGTCGCTGTTTTTGAGACTCCTTGTTCTTTATTCGCTGACATTTATTTTGATTGTTCTAGGTCTCAGTATTGGATTCAGAGTCTCCCGGCCCGCGGGGGGGCATGAGTTTTTCAGAACCAACTTAGAAACCTATTCTAGGTATTTGATCGAAGATATCGGTAGCCCACCAGACCTGACACGGGCCAAAGAACTCAATCTCAGAACTGGGCTTGAAATTGCGATTCGTGGCCCAGATCTCAACTGGAGCAGCAATCCAGAGCTGGCTAAGCGTGTTGAGTCTTTGCGAAGTACCAAGAAGACTAGATTTCTGAGGAAACAACGACTCATTCGAACCTCAAAAGGTGGCTATGAGTTTTTCTTTGCTGGTCCAGACTGGGCAGAGGAAGGGCACTCGCTTGGATTTACTATTGCCCTGATTATGACTGCACTTATTCTCTGGCTCAATTATCTTGTTACGAGAGCTATCTTCAGGCCGCTTGATCGAATGAAAGTTGCGGCAGCGGCCTTTGGTGAAGGCAAATGGGAAACTCGTGTTCCGGTATCGGGACCTGCAGAGCTAGCGGATCTTGGTTCCACTATGAATGCGATGGCCGAAAGAATTCAGAAGCAGTTTAATTCGATGCGCGAGCTACTCATTGCAATCAGCCACGAGTTAAGGTCGCCTCTGACACGGATGAAGGTTGCACTGGAGTTTTTACCCGATCCTAAGTTGAGAGCCTCTCTCGATGAAGAGATCATGCTCTTAGACCGAATGACTGAATCATTATTAGAACAAGAAAAAATCTCGAGCCGTCCTGATCTCCTGCAACGCGAACTCATTGATCTTGGTGAGCTTGTAAAAAAAGTGGTGAGCCCATATCTGAAACTTGAGCCCGGTGTGCACTTTGAGAGTCGCTTAGAGAAAACGGAGCTACCGCTGGATGAAGCCCGATTTGGAATTGCTTTAAGAAACCTGGTGGAGAATGCCCTCAAACATGCGAGTCATCCTAAAGAAAAACCGATCGTGCGTTTAGGTCGCGATGAAACGGGAGTGTTTTTCGAAGTACAAGACTTTGGTCCAGGCATCCCGCAGGACGCGATTTCTCGTCTGGGCGAACCATTTTTCCGAGTTGAACAATCACGGACAGGTGAGCGAAAGCAAGGTGGGTTTGGGCTAGGACTGAGTTTGGCTTATTCCATCTTTAAAGCGCACGGTGCCGTAGTAAAAATCAATAGTGTTGAAAACAAAGGGACTGTATTTAGAGTTGAGCTTGCGAAAGCTTAACCTTTGCTACGTTTCAAAATATTCGTCGTGCTTTGCCCTTCGACATAGGGAAGAGCTTTCACTGATCCTCCCCATTCTTTGACTTCTTTAGCGCCGACAATGGTTTCGAGTGAGTAGTCGCCGCCTTTGACGAGGATATCAGGTCTAATGGTTAATATCGCTTCAAGCGGAGTATCTTGCTCAAACCACGTGACGTAATCGACACTTTCGAGTGCCGCCATAACCGATAGCCGATCAGCAAGCGTATTGACGGGTCGAGTAGGTCCCTTGAGGCGCTTGACTGAAGCATCATCATTTAGAGCCACTACCAAAATAGCGCCTAGCTTTTTTGCCTGTTGAAGGTAGGTAACGTGTCCACGATGAAGAAGGTCAAAACATCCATTTGTAAAAATGACCTTCTTAGACTTTGCACGCTTTTTGGTGCCCAGGATTTTTCGAAGAGACGCTGCCGACTTAATTTTAGTAGAGAGGGGTCGCATGTTAGAGTCGAGCAATTTCATCTGGCTGAAGATCCGCAGCACGATCATGCCAACATCTCTTATTGCGATCAAATAGACTCCAGAACAAACCGAGGCCGGCGAAACTTACGCTAGGGATAAAAAAAACGGCACGAACAAAAGCTTTTGTTCCGGTCCCGCGTAAAGTTAGACCGAATAGCCTTTTTCCAAGGCTAGTGCCAAATGCTACTTCTTGAGCGCAAATGATAGTCCAGTTAAAGGCAAAAACAAAAATCGTAGCGAGCACAATGATGCCGGGACTGAAGAGAACATCATTGCTAATCTGCTGATCCCAGAGCACAGAGCTTAAGATCGCCATACACATGGCCATGTTGAGAGTACTATCCAGTGTGTAAGCTAAAGTGCGTTTGATCAGATATAAGAAACCATAAGTGGGTTGTAACTGAGACGCCAGTTGAGCTGAAAGCTGTGAAGCAGGTGACGGAGTCTGCACAGTCGTCGATCGCTGAGCACCCGCATGCTGTTGCAAGCTCGTATGTTTAATCGGCACACGCGATGGATCTGAGATCTGATTGAGGCGCGAAGTTTGAGAGCGATTGTAAGATGAAGCAGTAGAAGAAACTGAAGAAGAAACAGGTGAAGCGCTAGCTGTAGTGACGGGTTGACTCGGTACTCTTGGTTTTACAAAAACTGGACGACCAGCTGATACGGCGCCTGAACCTTTTGCGAATGAATCTGAAATCGAATTCGAATTTGAACTCTTCGATGTTGGAGCATACGGCAGTCCATCTGAAAAAGGATGAAATCCCAAGCCTTCTGTAATCGGTTTAAAGTTCAAATCTTTATCACTCATATACTGCTTAAGTTATCTCATTCTCAAATGGGCTGCAACGACCCCGGAAGCGAAAACAGCAGCTGTTTCTGCACGCAAGATTAATGGCCCCAGGGATATAGCATGCGCCGAGCTCGCTAGGAGCTTTTGCTCAGGTACACTCCATCCTCCCTCAGGTCCAATCAGTAGGCGGATCTCTTGGGGGTCTGAGTTATGCTTCTGAAGATCAGATAAGTATTGAACAACAAAGGGAGCTTTCTCTTTTGACGCCTCATCACACCAAAGACGAACTGAAGAGGCGTGCTTACGAGCTAAAACCATTTCTAAAGCTTCAGGGAGAAGTACTTCCATGCGTTTCAGTCTTCCGCACTGCTTGAGGGCTTGGTCCGCAATTTTTTGCCATCGCTCCTGAAACACTTCGGGACCCTTTCGATCGATCTGTACAACCGTATGGGCTGTTACCATAGGCGTGAGGGTCTGAACTCCCAGTTCTACGGCCTTTTCAATCGCCCATTCCATCGCCTCGCCCTTAATAATTGCAAGTTCCAGATGAAGAGGAAGGACCTGTTCAGTGGCTTGGTGAGCGAGCTCGGTGAGGTCTTTTACATAATTGACGTAGACAGATTTAGAGCGCACAGCGAGCTCCGCCACAATTGCTCGACCCTGTCCGTCTACGAGTTCAACCTGATCACCCGTTCCTAATCTCATGACTTGAGTCGCGTGTTTAGCCTCGGACTCGCTAAGTTCGACGGGCTTTCCTGGAGTAGGTAGATGAGGGCTCAGAAGTCTTTTCATAATGAGGGAGAACCTACCCGAAGCTTGCCGAGCGGCACAAGCCCTCCGCTTAAAGAAAGCTCATCGGGGCTTAGTCCCGTGACTTTTTTTCGTAGGACCAGGGCATTGTGCCAAAACCACAGTGGAAAATAAGGAAGATCTTCAAGCATAAGCTCCTGGGCCTCCTGAAGAAGTCGAACTCGAGTGTTCAGGTCGCTTTGCAGCATGGCGTGAGTGAGCAATGAGTCCATTTTGGGACTCGAGTAATTAGCTCGATTGTCAGGTTGGCTGGATTGCAAGGTACGAAACAGAATGGAAGCATCGGCAACACCTACCCATCTCGATGAGGCAAGTTGATAAGCACCTTTTCTCACCGAAGCGAGGTGCACGGCAGGTTCAACAACTTCGAGGGTGAGTTCTATCCCGACATCCCGAAGCATCTGCTGAAAAATCAGCGCCATCTCAAAGCCTTCTCGAACCGGGGTGGTTTTGTATTTGAGTTTTAGGCGGATGCCATCGGGTCCCTTAAGGTAGCCGGCCTCTTCTAAGAGCTTTTCCGACAAAGTAGGGTCAAATGAAAAATCTCCGTTCCATGCTTCTGATAACCGAGGAGACAAAAAGCTATTTGCAATGGAACCGAAACCAAACATCTTATTTTTTATAAAATGAGTACGGTTGATAGCGTGAGCGATGGCCAGGCGAACTTTCTTTTTCGCTAAGTGAGGGTCTTTCAAATTAAACGTCAGGTAACTTACGGTTACGCCTTCTCGTTCAATCATCTTAAATTGATCGCCGTGCTTATGTATGAGCCACCGTGTTTTAGACAAAGAGATATTGTTCTGTACGGCGTGTGCTTCACCTTTGAGAAAACGTAAAATTCGACTGCTTTCTTCTCGGACAAAAATAAAATGAAGTGGAGATAGTCCAGCCTGATTTGGAAGAAGAGTGAGTGTTTGCCCAGGATTTAAGCCTGGAGTCTCAGGTCTATAGGTTCCTGTTCCATGGATCGTTTCATTCAGTCCGGGCTCGCGACAAGGTGTAATATGGCCTTTCATGTCTCGAGTGAAAAAAAGGCGTAAGAGTGAAACATTTTTAGGAAGATAGGGATCCGGTCGATCAAGATGGAAAATGATCTCATTTCTAGATTTTTTTAGTTCAGTCGACTTCCACGATGGAAAGCCATTGAGTAGTGGTGAAGTAGGTTTACCAGTTCGGTAATTTTCGAGGCATTCAAACAATGGTTGTAGGTCAGATTTAACTCTAAAGACCCATTGTTTACTTTCACGATCGCTCTTCCAGTTCTCGGCTAGGTCGCCTCGAGTTTCGAGGTTGTGATCTACTTGAGTAAGGGCTCGATAGATCAATGCATTAATACGTTGTCCAGAGGCATCCAGAGTAGATCTCGGATTGAGTGTTAAGGGCGGAGCATCCATTAGAAGTTTGACGGTCGCTGGCGGTAAGTTGGGNNCTGAAGTGCTCAATAAAGCCAGTAGCAAAAAACCAGACGAGTAAGCTTTACGAGGACCAAGGTTCCCTCTAACATTCTTGTCTATGCCTTTGTCCACGATCTTAACCCTCTCCGCTCTCGTCTTAGGTCAAACTCTGATTTCTAATGCTTTTGCTCAGGACCTCACTTCTCCCGCACCAAGCCCTGCAGAGATGGGTCCTCAGCAAGTGAGTGAAGTACCAGATCCTTCTCCTCTTGAAACCCCACTTCCGCACTTAGTGCCAATTGCTAGTGCGTTGCCTATTACGCAAGAGCAGACTCCTCCTTCTACTCTAACAGTTCAAGGGAGACTGCGAAAAAACGTCGACTTTTGGATCAGTATTTACAGTCTATACTCATCCACAGAAGGTTTGATCCATGATTCAAAATACGTGGATATAGTCTACGAAAAGATTAGTTTTGCTGAGACCCCTTCGAAAAAGAAGAAGATGATTCGTGAGGGGGTCAAAAAGTATAAGAAAATCTTATTAAACGTGCATCGCAAACGTAACGATCCGGACAAGATGGATGCTGAAGAAAAAAGGATCTTTGAACTATTTAAAGATATCCCCGACTCAAATCGATTTTTGGATGCGGCCCATCGAAAGAGAGTGCGCTTTCAATTAGGTCAGAAGGATCGTTTTTTGGAGGGCTTAGTTGAATCCGGTCGATATCTTCCGATTATGGAGGAGATCTTTAAGAGAGAGGGTCTTCCTATTGAGCTGACTCGCCTCCCTTTTGTTGAAAGCAGTTTTAATGTCCGTGCGCGCTCTAAAGTGGGTGCGAGTGGTATCTGGCAGTTTATGCGATCAACAGGTCGATTTTTCTTAAAGATTAATAGTGCAATTGATGAAAGAAATGACCCAATTCGAGCCACCGAAGCCGCAGCCAAACTTCTTAAGGTCAATTACGACTCTTTGAAAAACTGGCCGCTCGCAATTACAGCCTACAACCATGGCCGTATGGGAATGATGAGGGCGGTACGTAAAGTGGGGACGGAAGATATCGAGGGGATCGTAGACGGATACAAAAGCCGTAGCTTCGGTTTTGCGAGCAGTAACTTTTATACGGAACTTTTGGCCGCCATCGAGGTCGAACGAAATGCAGAGAAGTATTTCGGTCCGATTGAACGAGCTACTCCTTTAAAGGGGGTAGAGATCCAATTACCTGAATCTATTAAATTTAAGGATCTGGTCCAGTACCTAAAGCTCGACGAAGAGGCTATTAAGTCCCTAAATCCGGCTCTATCCGGACAAGTAATTCTTGGCCGTGCGCTTATTCCTGCTGGATATTACTTAAGAATTCCTCATGATCCGGTACTGCAGCCAGAAGCAGCTGCTCGAGTATTTTTGGCTGGATTTACGCAGATTCCTTCAATTAATAAGCGGAAGGGGAAAGTCAGCGAGATCTATGGTACGGGTAAGTTACAGAAGGTAGATTAATACATGTTTTTGATTGGGATTGCCGGCGGATCAGGATCTGGAAAAACCACTTTTGCCAAAAAAGTGCTCAAGAAAGTGAACGATCCAAGTGTCGCATTATTATCGCAAGATTCTTATTATCTTCCAGCTCCTCCGGATCAGCTCAAGGTGCATGGGGAGTATAATTTTGACCACCCCGATTCGTTTGACTGGAAGCTCTTAAAGGATCATCTGGAGCGTTTAAAAAAGGGTGAGCAGGTTGCCGTGCCTGTCTACGATTACAAAATCAGCCGACGCACGAAAGAGACCATGCTTGTCGGACCGTGTAAGTCCATCGTCATTGAAGGGATCTACACGCTTTGGGATCCTGAAATCAGAAACTTATTTGATATCAAAGTTTTTTTGAATGTCGAAGCTGACATCCGATTTATTCGAAGGCTCCATCGTGACGTGCGGGAGCGCGGTCGAAACTTGGATAGTATTATTCGACAATACTATGAGACAGTAAGGCCGATGCACCACGAGTATCTCGATCCAACCCGGCAGTATGCAGACGTTATTGTGGGTGATGAGTCCGACATTGCTTCTGAGGTCCTTGCTGCAAGAATCTCTCAGCTGATCGCAACCACGAGCCAGACTCAAGAAGAGCCTGAGGAATCAGTCGTTTAATGGAAAATTCTGCTACAAACCCGCTGCAACCTTTACGTGTTTTACCTTTGGGGGGGTTAGGCGAAATCGGAATGAATTGCATGGTCCTCGAATACGCAGACGAGATTATTCTCGTTGACTGCGGATTTATGTTTTCAGACCTCGATCATTTCGGCGTTGAACTTGTTGTTCCAGATTTTAAGTACCTTAAAGAAAGAAAAGATAAGATTAAAGCCGTCTTCATTACTCACGGTCATGAGGATCATATTGGGGCGCTTCCGTTCTTGTTTATCGCGGGAATAGATTGTCCCGTCTATGCGTCGGCATTTTCCAGCATGCTCATACGCGAAAAACTCTCTGAGTATGGATTATCTTCTACTGTCGATCTCAGGGCCTTTAGAATGGGTGATTCAGTCCAACTCAAACATTTCAAAATCACAACTACATCGGTCAATCACAGCATTGTCGATGCAGCGGCTTTGCTTATCGATACTCCGCTTGGAAAAGTCATTCACACCGGAGATTTTAAGATCGATGCAACCCCCTTTTATGGGCAAGCTTTAGATCAGAACGTTTTTGCCAAAGCTGGAGATGAAGGAGTTTTGTTACTCTTATCTGACTCCACAAATGTCGAAAAGCACGACCATAATCCAAGTGAGCAATTGGTTTATAGTAGCTTTGAAGAGCTTCTGGCATCAGCACAAGGAATGACCGTTATATCCATGTTTGCTTCAAATGTGGCACGAATGGGCCAAGTTTTTGAGATCGCAAAAAAGATGGGAAAAAAAGTGGCACTCTCTGGGCGGAGCATGGAGCAAAACGCAAAGCTCGCCATGGACGTAGGCTACTTGAAAGATGCCCAAGAAGTACTCATTGCACTGGATGAGATGGAGTGGGTAGAGCGAAAAGACTTAATTATTTTATCGACCGGTAGTCAGGGTGAGTATCGATCATCACTGATTCGTGCAGCTCACGGCGAGCATAAGCAGATTAAGTTTCAAGCTGGCGATCAAGTACTCATGAGCTCAAAGTTTATCCCAGGAAACGAAAAAGCTATTGGGCAAATGATTAACAACCTGTTTAAGCAAGGTGCGCAAGTAGTCTACGATGCAGTGAAAGACATCCACGTCTCAGGCCATGCGACTAAGCCCGAGCTTAAAAAAATGCTTGAGCTTACGCGACCCAAGTTCTTTATTCCGGTGCATGGTGAGTACCGCCATCTCGTTCATCATGTGAGCCTGGCGAAAGAAACGGGCGTTGACCCAGAAAACGTCGTGTTAGCGGTAAATGGCGATATCGTCGAAATTACAGCAGACACCTGTGAAATTGTAGATCGACTTGAAGAAACAAAAATCATGGTCGAAAACCGAGCCGGCAAAGAGATCACCAAGATGGTGCTTAAAGACCGGCGACAACTCGCTGAAAAAGGGGTTGTGTTTGCGTTGATGGCTCGGAGCCAGGAAAGCAGAAAGATTATCTCTGGACCAGAGATTATTGTTCGTGGCTTAGCCAGTGAAGAGACCGAATGTCTATTAATAGACGAGGGTAAAAAGATCGTCCGACGGTTGGCTGATAATTACATGCGCGATATTGAAGATGGCTTCTATGAAGAGGATTTTGAAGAGACTGTGCGCATAGAGTTGCGACGTTACCTTAATGAAAAAATAGGCAAAAAACCCGTTGTAATTCCAATAGTTATGGATGTTTAGTTTTTACGACATTCTGAAGTTCGCTATAGATATAATACACTGCACTTATTTAAACTGACGATCTTTTGAGCAGGTTGAAATTTTTACCGACCCTAGCTCGCATATATCGTTTCTATATTCTCTGTTTATCGCAATCATTGGACTTTTTTAGTTGGAATAGGGGTTGCTCATACCGGCACAGACTGAATGCAACCCAGAGCCTTGATGGAAACATCACGACCCGGGGCTGGCGAAAGGAGTACCTTATGTCAGTTCTGAATAAACTAACTAGTGAACAGTCCTTTATTCGTAAACATTTGTTGGCCGAGATTGAGGCTTTGATTGGTCTGTCTTTGACAGGTCTATTCGCAGCTCCTGCTGGTGCTTCTGAAAAGGAGACCGAGTCAGCAAATAGTGGAGAATACTTTGAGAAGGGCAGAGAGTTTCAACCTGAAATGTCTCATGTGTTGGNNCAACGTTATAAAATCTACCGATACAAAAACGCAGCCGGCAAATTGGAGTTAAAAGTAACTTCTGCCGACATGAGTAAACTTTATCGAGAGATGATTGCGCCGCTTCAGCATCCAGGTTTACTCGACTTGCAACAACATGTTGAAAAGTTAGAGCCTACTCTTCTGATCGCTCGTGATACAGATGATGACGGTCTATTTGATGCTTGGTTCTTCGTAACCGCATCGGGTGTACGTCATACAGTATTACAGGTGTCGACAGATCCTCATGGTAAGGATGTTCTTGAAGACTTTGCTCGTGATCGAAGATTCACGGACAAGGGATATCTATTGGCTCGAAGTCTCTTTACAAACCCAGCTAGCTTTTTGGTGTTCACAATTGCGAACACTGAAGAGTCTGCGAGAGAGTACACACAAAAGCAAATCGATCTTTTGGATCGCGAGATCCGTTTAGATCGGACTGCTGTGCGTGCTGGTTATAAAGGTGGCAAAGAAGCCTATCAGGAAGCTCGCCGAAACCTTCGTAAAAACATTATCTCTCAGCAAGACCTGGCTCTTGAATATTTTAAGATTCAGGAAGAGTGGCTTGAGAACGATAATATGTTGCGAAAGGCGATCGATCCGAAAACCTATCTCGCGACTGGTATGATTGACATGGCCGTCTGGGGTAACGTCGCAAAGTATGCGATGAAGGTTCCCGCGGCGGGTTGGTCAAAAGTTACCAAAACCGAGTTGGTTAAATACATGAGGAAACAATCTCTTCAAGTATTGGTCAAATCTCGAAGTGTAACTACTAAGATGGCAACTCGTCTTAAGGACAAAGCGCTGAATATCTTGCCCGCGGCAAGTAAAGAAGCTGCAGCGATTGCTGGACGTGCAAAAGTGTTAGCACAAAAGGGTATTGAAACCCGAGCACTTCAGGCTGCACAGGGAACCCTTACCATCGTACAGCAGGGTATTAAGCATTGGGAACAGACCACTGCTAAACAGTCTGCTTCGAAGGTGATGGCGGATGTGACTGAAAACTTTGAGGCCCTTTTTGATCCTCAAGACTCAGTCGAAGTTCCTAACGGAATGGATCCTAACGTTTACTTGAAGCAAAAGTTGGCGGAGACCGTTCAGTCCAAAGTGACAGGTACAACGATGGCCTTGGCTCAAAAATCCAAAGGTCTGGTCTCTCAAACTGTGCTGTGTGGTATGGTTTCCTTTGCGGACAATCAGGCCAAATCGATGTTGGTGAAATCCAATGGCGAACAAGACAATCTCCAAGTGTTAGAGGGCAGTTTGCGTGGAGCTACCTTTGACCGATTGAAGGCTCGGTTTGATGACTTGAGTAAAAAGAAAAGTCATCCAGGCTATAAACTTGTTGGTTTCGCAATTGCGATGGTCAACAAGCAAGCAAACGTATTGTTCGGCAGCGGGACCTCAACTGCTCAAGAAGATCCGAATTTCCGAATTGGAGTCACTCCAATTGAGAAAATGAAGGAACGAGAAAATCGATTCTTGCCGGCAAGCTTTCAAGGTGGACAGTCTCAAGTAGAGATCGTACCGGTCTACCAAAAAGCTGGTTAAGAAGACTAAAAGATGGGATGTGGTTTAGACCACAGAGAAGGGCTCACCGGAGGTATTACTTCCAGTGGGCCCTTCTTATTTTTATCGGCTATCGGTTTCGAAAAGGTGCGACTTCCCATTGGGTCGAAGGGGAAATTTCTGGCTGCACATAGTGACGGAGCATGCCTGATGGTCGAGTGCCCAAAGCTCGGTAAGGATCATCGGCGAGATCGATCAAATAGAGGCATGGTTTAATATTATCTTCGAAAACTTTGTCGATTACTTTTGCTCCAGGATAAAATCCACCTGACCACATGCTCTTCGGGGATAGCTCAAAGGTAAATGAAAAGATCCCATACTCACCGTACGCCCAGTCGGTCGTATCTCCACTGGCGATGTAGAGTTCGCTCGACTGCTGAGGTGTATATTTATTCCAGTTGGACATAGTAGCAGCCATCGTTTTGTAGACTTGTTTGTCTTTTTCATTATCGATGGCGTCGTATTTATATCCCCAAGGATAGAGGATGAGTTCGCTGAAAGTATGAAAGGAGAGTAGGACGTTTGCGTTGAGGTGATTTTTAACGAACTCGCGGACGATCTGAGTTTCGGGCTCGGAAAAGGGGGCCGTTCCCATATAAACTTCACTTGACGTATTTGTGCTCGAGCCGCCACTTCCCCATTGATATCCATAATTGCGATTGAGATCGACTCCGTAAGTGCCGTCTCCATTGTTACGTCGATTTTTCCGCCACATTCTATATTCATTTGTCGCGATATCAAACTCGACTCCATCTGGATTGACCATCGGAATAATCCAAATGTCTCGATGAGTGAGCAACTTGGAGATTTGAGAGTCCTCACGATTTTTGAGCAAGTACTCGATCAGCATGAGTGGGATCTCTAAGCTTAAATGTTCACGGGCGTGGTGGTTGCCCATGAAGATCGCTCCCGGTTTATTGCTCGATCCCACGGTGAGGTCTTCTGGAGAGCTGTTGATATTCATCGCCCAGACGTCTCGTCCTTCGATCGACTTTCCGATGCTATGTAACTTGGCGATGTCCGAGTATTTGGAAGCGAGAGACTTGAGCGCAGAGGTTGCTTCCGAATAGTTATGGAATCGCGAATCATCCGTGGGAAAGTCAAAAAGTGACTGATGACCTCCGCGGCCAACCGACACGTCGTGATCGCTCATCACCTTGAGGCCAGCGTTTTTAACTTCCGTTAGGACCGAAGGACTGGCAAATCCCCAAATGCTATCGGATCGCAAAGCTTCGATGCTCACACCAAGATCTGCAATCTTAGATCGATCGATTTTGTTTTTTGCAGCAATTTGAACAAATCGCAGTTCACGCGGGCGATTGTCTTGCGCGAAGCTCGTCAGTGGTGAAGAGAACTGAGCTAAAATAATGAATAGAGAAAAAATGATGTCTTTACGTGTTGCCATCGTGGAGCTCCCCCAAGCCCGTACTACTCAGATTTGCGGCAGCATAACGATCCAAGCAACCAGCCGCAATAGGCGGGGCGCTAATGTAATAGTTCGATAGTGGTTGATANNTATTAAATATCAATTACTTAAGTCCAGCTAATACCTGATTAAATTACTAAAGTTTTGTAATTTTAGTGCCGATGAGTCTTATGGAAACAGGAGACTATATTTATGGGTGAAAAAACCGGTGCAGTAAAAAAAGAAGCAACAGAACATGTAACACATGCAGCAAAACCTGAAGCCCCTAAAAAAGGCAAAGGAGCAGAGCCAGTCAGTGGTAACTGCTTCTCTACAGGCTGCAAAAGCAAATCAACTCGTCTTGATTTTTGCGCAGAACACTTCGAACAATTCAAATTTGGATTGATCAAAAAAACTGGTGAACCAGTTTCAGATTACGAGAAAAAGTTCGGGCACTACCAAGCTTACAAAGCTAAGCGCGGCGCCCACAAAGTTGCGTAAGTCATAGAGACTTGCGCAAAATCGCTGTACCCACCGTCTCCTCGAGAGGCCTCAAGATCATCCAGATCTTCGAGGCCTCTTTTCATGACAAAAGGTGGTCCACACCTTTTTGTATAGGCCTGCGTCATAACCGCGTTTATACTTTTAAAGTATTGGAATCATTGAAATATATTGATGAGTTCACTAATTAATATATTTTGACTAAACGAGTCAGTAATAGTAAAAAAATACAGTGTTGAACCTTAGAATGCGTAAACTATTAAGATTTATCATCCCGATGTCGGTTCTCATTCTTTCGGCGCCAAGTTTGTGGGCCCAAGAAACTGGCTGTTCTTTACTTTTGCGACCACCATTTTCAGAATGGTCAGACCAAGAGCTCATTGAGCAAACCCAAACAAATTGGAAGTTTCTAAAATCTCTCGAATATAAGTACACAGACCTTAATGTGAATGGACGGATTGTTATTCACGGCTTGCCAGGGGTCGAATCATTTTCAAAATTGACCATCCTTAGTCCTGAAGAAGTTGGAAATACAGTTTTTCGTCATTACACTCAGGCCGAAGCGGTTCCACAAATTCTTCAATCGAAGCGTTTTCGAGCGGGCAAAACTTCATATGTCCAAAGTCCTTATGTTTATCCAGATTTGACGGGAATTTTTCTTACGCTTTCGAAATATTCTGCTGACGATATAGGACTCGATTCAAATGTGCACTCGGCATGGGTCGATGTGAAACTCGATCCAAATACTTTGGTGATAAGACTTGAACCCGGCATCTATTTGGTGCCAGGTTCAACTAACGTCCCTCAATGGTTAGTAGAAAGCCTTAAAAACAATTCATCGACTGTTCCTACTCCTACTTTGCGCTACGACGTCATGGGATGGAGCGCGATCGAACTGCCAATCTCTCAAATCGTCGATAATACTAAATAGATCTCATCCGGTCCTAAATTTGCTAGGCCTTTCGTGGCCGAAAATTTAGTCATTTCGGATATTTAAAAAAATAATAGGACTGTTTGCCAAGCAGACCGGGTTCGATTATGGTGTGCGGCACTTCGATAGTTTTGAAAGGTTATGGGCGGCTCTAGAAGCCTCAGCCCGGAAGGTGGTATATTATGACACAAAAGCAAAATTCACATATTGGATCACTCGGAATCATTTCGAGTCTCTTTTTCTTCTTCGGTTTCTTGACCTGCATGAACGATATTCTCGTTCCTCATCTCAAGGCCATGTTCACTTTGAACTACACTCAAGCAACTCTTATTCAGTTTGCTTTCTTCTCTTCCTACTTTGTAGTTTCCATTCCATCTTCTAAGTTCTGTGAAAAAGTAGGTTACCAAGCTGGAACTGTTGTTGGTTTGATCATCACTGCACTCGGTGCGTGTGGATTTTTAGGATCTGCTCATTATCACTCTTTCCCACTATTCTTGGGTTCATTCTTTATTTTGGCTGCAGGGATCACATTGATTCAAGTTGCTGCAAACCCATACGTTACACTTTTGGGTAAGCCTGAAACCTCTTCGATGAGATTGACTCTTGTTCAAGCTTTCAACTCTCTTGGAACCACCATTGCTCCATTGTTTGGCGCAGCTGTGATCCTTTCCAATCAAAGCGCTGGATCCATCGAAAAACCTTATATTGTCATTGCAGGATTGTTGTTCCTTCTTGCAGCGTTCGTATATTTCTCGAAGCTTCCAAAAGTTACTACCACCCAAGAAGAAGATGCTCCATGGAGCGAACTCTTTGCTAATCGTCGTTTGATGATGGGCGCACTTGGGATCTTTATGTACGTCGGTGCAGAAGTGGCGATCGGAACTCTCTTGATTAGCTGGCTTGGCGATAGTCACGTTGCTTCGATGCCTGCTGAAACCGCAGGTAATTACGTTGCATTTTACTGGGGCGGCGCGATGGTAGGACGTTTCTTAGGAACTCCATTGTTGATGAAATACAAAGCCCCAGCTGTGCTTAAGCTTTTCGTCACTGGCGCGATCGTTATGACTTTGATCTCGGTCTTTGGATCAGGATCCATTTCTCAATGGTCAATCCTCTCTGTAGGTCTCTTTAACTCCATCATGTTCCCAACGATCTTCTCTCAGTCGATCAGCGGCTTGAAACGTGGTGTTGAGAAGGCATCTGGTCTTCTTTGTACAGCAATCGTCGGCGGCGCGATTATTCCTCTTTTCCAAGGAATGATTGCAGATGGTTACGCTCTACGCTGGTCCTTCTTGTTGCCTGTGGCTTGCTATGGCTACCTCTGGTAC
>DBAE01000248.1 GCA_002291495.1 Bacteriovoracaceae bacterium UBA1018
ACCTTATGCTCGGGGCATCGTTGGTAGGATTTGGTCCGCACCTGGGCCTGAGTCGAGCGAAAATTTCTATGAGTACGCTCTGCGCTACGAAACAAAAACACATTGGAAATTTCATGATCTCAATTATGAGTATCGCTACTCAAAAAGATTTGCCTCCTTTTTTATGGGTAAGAAGATTAACGACGACCATCGAGTGTTCGTGCGCTTTCAGTTTGACCGAAGACTTGAAGATCGATCTGAGAGAGAAGGTTTTTTAACCGATCGATGGTTCCTGAACTTACGATCCGTATGGCATAATCCACCTTTTGGGAAAGGCTGGGAAGTATCGCCAGGAGTACAATTTGCTCTGAGAAACTGGAACGGCCACGAAGGTAAGGGTACTCATCGAGATGTCCTCCCTCACATCACATTCCGAATCCCCGCTTTCGGGAGCGGGGAGACTCGAGACTTTGTCGAATTGGGGCTCCAAGGGCAGTGGCACCGAATGCTTGGCGACCGAGTCATATTTGATGATGAAGATGAGGATGCGGTAGTTAATTCTCGGATTAATATCGCCTATGATTTTCAGTTCAAAGAGCGAATGAGTATCCGGCTATTAGCGAGCGCGGATCTAGATGAGATTGGAACCAGGGAGAGCTGGGAAGGGGGCAATGGACAGGTGAGGATTCATTTCTAACTTTTGTGTAGCCGCCTGTTAGTGCGGCGTCCACTTTGTTTATGGATTGTGGTACTTTATCGCCATGATAAAGATTTCATCCGAAAGAGAACTGCTCGAATCATTCCGTATCATTGACCGACCTGAGGTCGAACTTCCAAAGAACCTTCAATTTCCCCTCATCGTTAAGGATTATTTGAGCTGGACTGAGCCATCCGGCTACCGCACTTTCTTAGTGTTTTCTGATCAACCTAAACGCCCACCTCTAGGAATAGTTTTTCGCCGAGATCAAAGTTCCGGCGGATCAGCGGCAAGAATGTGCGAATGGTGCCATTCGGTTGGTTCAGGTGACGAGGTCAGTCTCTTAACTGCGTCTGCTAGTTCAAATCGTAGGATCGGAATCTACTTATGCCGGGATGTCAGTTGTAACCAAAAAGTAAATGGTTCACCGGGAGTCAACGNNCAACATTTTCAAACAGTCGGGATCGTGTACGTAAGATTGTCGGACGCATTTCTGTTTTTGCACGACGCGAAATTTTTTAATCTCTGTTTAGTTTACTAATATTCTGAAAAGCGTACTAAATCTATCTGGAAATAGGTTACTCAGAGCACTTGCGTTGGGCTCACTGCGCAATCAGGCGTACTTTGATAAACCCCCTGAATCTCTATTAGAAAAGTGTTAGGTTTATACAAAGCACGTCAATTAGTTTGACCTGCGACAAGCGGCAAGATATTTCGGTTATCCATGGTGCTACTGAGGGGACTTAGGGAGTGGGCAGCGGTACTGGGGTTACTTGTAGCTATGTGCACATCAGGTGCAATGGCGCAGTCTGATTTACCGCTGGATCAGAATTCAAACGGAAACGACAAAGCGACGTCTTCGCTTCAGTCGAAGAATCGCGCAAAGCTTCCAGCAAAAACGAAGCAACAAACAAAACAAAAAGTTCAAAACAAAGCTCAAAAGATTCAGAACAGAGACCCTAGGCAACTCACTACGTTTGTCATGGACTTTGATGGAACTCTCGCCAAGAACATGGGCCACTATGTTCTCGTCCGCGTCGACGAAGTCCGTGACGGATTTTTTCCCGACGTCTCTGGCCTTCCAAAAACCATTCGTGTTCCTATTGATGACTACGAAGGCGAAGTAGGTCTTCGTATCCGCGACCATATCGGCTCACGTGATGAACTCGGACGTTTCATCCACGGGCCAACACTTAAGCCAGTCACTCTCAGTAATGGTCAGCAGGTCGTGCCGGGCTATTATTATTTTGATCCGGAACGCAGCTATGAAGAATTTAGAACTCCCGGAAAACCTGAAAACGGATTTCTTGTCCAGGCGTTAAGAGACAAGCACCTTTCAAATGAACCTTACCTTATGGAGGCGGCGCCCTTTTTGGCGGCGGCACTCGATTCAAAGTCACCTTTCAAGAGCAGAACAAGGGCAATGATTTCCACAATGGCTGGGAGAGATCCGGCCGAAGGTGTGCTCTGGATTAATCGCATGTTCAAGCAAGCACTCGGTATCCAGGCTACAACCATACCCCAAGAAGCAATCGTTAATCTCAATCATTGGATGTTTTCTGAATTCGGAAAATCCAAGAAGCGATTCTTGACGGAACTTTATAAAGAAAAGTCCGAGAGGGTGATTCAAAACTTTGAAACTCCACATTATTTAGTCTTCTTTGAAAATAATCGTCGTTTTATCAGAGAGACACACACTCTCTTTAGACATCTCGCTAATCGCGGTGAGTTTGCTTATCCAGTCGTTCCAATCTTAGTTAACTTGGTCGAACCCGAAGTATTTGCCCATCCTTACGGTTTTGATTGGGATCGCAGTAGCACTGAGTTTGGCGAAAAGATGTATCGTGTGACGATGTATCTCCCAGGCCAAGAGATTCATAGTGATCACCTCCCATGGGTGTTCGAGGTGACTTTGGGAGTTTCTCCTGACGAAGCGAATGCTCTCTACAATAAGTACATCACTGGCAGTTACTGCCGAAACATTCTTGAACCAAGGAAGTAATCATGATGCGTTTTTCCACTCAGGCGGCGGTCGTAGTTGGGTTATTGTGCCTAGCCTATCCATGCTTTGCAGAAAATTCGGCTCAAGATAAGGGTAAAGGTAAATCTTGCAGTATCTTGCTCGATTCAGGATTACCCATTCAGCAGTCATTTATACTTCAAGTCAGCAGTAAGCTTTTTACGGCGGGGACTTTGCCCAAGAGTTCNNTCGGTGGAGCGAGCGAAGTTGGTGCTGCCGATAAAGATCAACTTCTCAAAGTGTTTCAAGAAACTTTGGCAGAGATCGGACTGACTCTCGAAGATTGGAAGTCTCTTGAGGGGATCGAGTTTAAGGCAAAAGAGTTTTTAGGTACGACAGCCTTCACTCAGCTCATCGATCGAATGGATCTGACTTCTGAACAAAAGACCGCACTAAAAAAATTGGATGAAGCAGCAGAGGTCGCTCGTGGACAATTACGCGCAGCCCTTTCCCAAGCTGAAGCTGAATCACTGAATAGAAATGCTCGATTCTTGCCAGAGTCTGAACTGGATCTTATTATCCAGCGTTTGGTGAGAGATCCAAAGAGTGGTTTGAAGAAGCTGGGTTTAGGGGCCCTATCTGAATGGAGATATCGAGTTTTGGTGGGTCGGGATCCGAAATCAAGAAAGCAGCTCGAGAAAAAGATTCTCGACGCGTTCAAAGATTATGCGAGCGGAACTGGATCCATTCCTGAGAGCGATGATATTTTGTATACTGAGATGTCTGAGATCATCGGTAATACGACTGATGATATAAAATACTTCTTTGGCGAGAAAGGTTTATTTAAGACAACCTCCGAGTTTATTGAACGCGCTAAGACTGAGTCACCGGGAGTTTTCACAAAGGTCCTAGACAAGCGCATTTTTACAGAAGCCAGAAAACAAAGAATGCGTGAAGCAATTCGAAATGCCTCAGACTTGGTTGTATTTAAGCTCGGTGAAAATCAAGATTTGATTAACTTCGAAGAGGTTGAGCGAATTGCCAATGAGCTCAATGCTCCAATTATTGTTAGCCCAGCTTTTTCCGAGATTGGTTTGATTCCCAATAAGTTGAAATGGCTCTTTGATCATCCAAACGTTCACATCTTTGCAGGTGAAATGATTCAAATTTCTAAAGACATGTATCTGATTAATAACGGGGCGGCGGATAAAGATGAGAATCCTTTTGTTGGATTGCCAAGGTATTTTCAACCAACAGATCGAGCTATATTTTTTCATTCAAAGGTGAGGACTCTGACTCGTCCGTCTGGAAACTACGACACTCAGACTTCATACTTTACAACCACAGGTACCATGAGTAATCCGGTCTTTAATAGTCAGTTTACTCAAGGTATGAAGATGGACTTCCGCGCTAAACGGGAGGGTAAAGTCAATCGTAGCGTTATGGTACTTTCTAGGCGCTATAAGCATTCTATTTTCGGAGATCAGATCGGTAGTTCACATGGCATTGCGCCGCGACGAGTATCGTTTACTCCCGGATATTTTGGAAATCGCGAAGGTTTATTTGACCTCGGAAAACTCTACACTAAAGACAGTGTCGAGAAGTTAAAATGGCTTCCTGGAATTGTCCTTGCTGACCTACATGCTCCGAATACAGATCCGAAGTATCTTAAGGCGGCACTCAAACTTTTAATCGATCTCGAAGTATTGGTGAAAAATCCTCATTTCGGAGCGCCAGGGGAGTATGAGCTCACCCAAGGCCCCGTGGAATTGGGATTTATCACGATTCATGACTTAGCTGATTCACTCTCTTTGAATGAGCATATCCGAGATGCTTTGCTGACTCGCTCAAAATTGGATTTTGATGCAGCACTGAGCATTGAAAGTTCGTTTAAACGTGTCGCCGCAGTTGCGAACCAGTTAATGAAGCTACTTCCCAATACAAGATTTGTCGTTCCTGTGGATAATCATGGATATGACTGGCTCATGAAACGCCTCCAAAATGGAGATCTGACTCGCGGGATGATGCCTAAGGATGCTCCGATGGTTCTCAGGCTTATGGTCGAGGCCATCGAAAATAGGATTAATCCCTACGAAAGAGTTTTTCAGAACTACGGGGTGGATACCTCTCAATTTATCTTTCTGACTCCGGACGACACCTACCGAGTCGGTATCGATCTAAAGAGTCCGAACAAATACGGGATCCTTCAAGGCAATGAAATTGGTCAGCACTCTCAAATGGGAATTAATGGTGCTAAGTCGATTTCTTTGATTCGGCTTCTTGAGGCATACGGCGCTAATGTTACAGGCCACACTCATTCGACCGCAGAACACGGTCAGTCTAAAAAAGTAGGAACAGCTACCAATATCAGACAAGACTATCATCGTGGTCCCTCTGGATCTGATCAATCTATTGCAATTGTGTATAGTCCTGAAGCGGTGCAGATCTTGAGACTCGAAAAAGGAACGTTCATTCCGAATGCGCCGGGTCGTCCTGCGGAAGAGTTCTTTCCATCGGATGAGTTTCCAGTTGTGACTGAACGTGAGAAGCTCCCTGAAGGTTTGACGACCTCGGAGCAGCTAAGATCTAATCCGCCTGTAGACTCTTATCGACGATCTAGATAATCGACGCGGGATGTAAGCAGCTTGGGGTTTGATTCTAACTCCGAACGGAGCTAGAAGGCTGCTATGTGGAATGCATTTCATAGATCTTGGATGATCCTCGGTCTTTGTGCGACTGCTCAGGTGGGCTCTACTGCTTACGCGGATTGCCGTTCCATTTTAAGTTCTGCTCTCGTTCAGCGAATTGGTCATTCAATCGAATCCGCAGNNCCGCAGTGGTTCGAGAAGCCATTCTTTTTTCTTTAAAAGAAAATCAAATCTTTGTTGTGTCTCCGTTCTCAGCTGGTTCGTTAAGTGCTCGAATGTGTACCCGTATCGGAACTGAGGTGAAGGGAGCCTGCGGTACACACTTCAGCACCGACCGTGTGAAAGGTATAGTCTCGGTTTTTGTCCGCGAGTATGAAGGGCGTAAAGATCTCGTACTCGATTTTCAGGATCTTGGTTTGGTTGAAAATGAAGCCGAGTTTCAGTTCAGCGAGTTCTCTTCGGGTTTGAGCCTGACGTTTTCGAAAGTCATACTCGGAGCAGTCGAAGGTTTGGAGACNNTTACTATCCGGTAGTCGAGGGTGGTCCGATGATGCCGGTCTATCGGATGAAATTAATTCTGCCGACGACAGAAAATGAGTGAGACTGTTTAGGCATCTGTTCTCTCGATCGGGTGCTCTTTAAACCATTCGACGATCGCAGGCATATTATCTTCGAAGTCCCCAGGTACTGAAAAGTTCAGGAGTCCGGCTCGTGCGGAGCTTCGGTTTTCGAAATCGTGTTTAACACCTGCGGGTGCAATGATGAAAGCTCCCTGAGCCGCATCAACCCACTTATCCTTCAGGAAGAAACTCATTGTTCCTTCAATCACATAAAAGAGATCATCTTCTTCGTGGGAATGAATTCCGGGCCCCTTTGTTTTTGGTTCAAGCCACCATTCAGAAACTGAGTATTTACGTGCTGTTTCAGAACCATCCGCTTTGAAGATGGCCTTCATCGGGCCCATGTCGTATTTGCGACCTTCGCTCGGTTTTAGATAAATGAGCTGTGCTTGGTTTTTTTCGGATTTTGATCCCATAGGTAAGTTCTACATGATTATTGACAATTTGCGCCAGAGCGTTTAGTTCCGGAGTATACTTTGTTGGAGTGTAGCTCAGCGGCAGAGCACGCCCTTCACACGGGCGGGGTCGTAGGTTCAATCCCTATCACTCCAACCATTATAAAAACAAAAAATCCTAGCGCGCTGCATCCTTGCCTTGTTGTTTTCGCTAATGGCCATCGTGGCCGCGAAAACAAACGCGCTAGGATTTTTTGTTTTTATTTCGATATGGGACGATCCAATGGATCGGACGAGGTAACTCAAATACGAAGTTTGACTTAGACTTCTGAGGGGAGACTACGCTTTCGACGAGCGGGAAGTGAGCATTCCTACCATATATAAGGGTAAAGTATAATATCCTCGTTCTGGCGAAAAACCTCTGTTTTGACCAGTTAGTTTAATTGCGGTTTTTGGATGATATTTTGAGATCAATGTATCTAAACTTTTAGCACGTCTTGCTCGAGATGAGGCTTTTACCTCAATCGGACATAAGTCAGCTCCTTGAGAAATAACAAACTCAACTTCACTCTCACCCTCGGTCCATCCACTCAACGGCTGATCGAAAAAAGAAAATAATTCTTGAGCAACAAAATTTTCAGCTAAGTACCCTTTATATATTCCTAAATTTTGTAGGAGTAGAGACTCAATGGGAACACCTAGCATCGCGTTTAAAATGCCAACATCAAACACGTAAGATTTAAAGTAGTTTGACTGTGTAAATGCTTTCAAAGGTTGTTCAAAACGACTTGCCATGTAGGTCTTGATGATCAGTCGAGACTTTTCAAGCCAAGTGAGTGGGCCATCAATAGACTCAAACCCTTTCTTGCCCGGAATAACGCCACCAAATTTGAATCGATTCACACTCTCGTCTTGGGCTTTTCCAACTTGCAATGCGGATGCATCGAACACTCGCAGTATGTGGTTTGCATTGATGGTTCCAGAGTGTTTCGAAAAGTCTCCTTGATATCCGATCACTAGATTGGATTGAATCTGCCGCGCCGATAGTGCTGCTTCGAATTCCTGATCACGTTGAGAGATAAAAGCAGCTACCGCAGCAGGCATTCCGCCAATGGCCATATATATTTTTAGCCAGTGTAAGGCTCTTTGATGAAAAAAATCTACAATACCAGTTGAAGAAAAAATAGGTTCACTGACGAGGTGTTCATAAGTGGCGGGCTCAACGTTATTTAAGAACTCAAAGTAGGTCAGCGGATGAAGCGATAGAAATTCTACTTTCCCGACAGGAAATGAGGTTTCATTTTTAACCAATCCCAAATAACTTCCGGCTGCGATCACTGCTTGAGCCGGCAAGAGTTCGGCAAAGTATTTGAGCGAGGTTACTGCTTCAGGACAGTCTTGGATCTCATCAAAAAAAACTAAGTCTTCTTTCTTAATCGATTTGCCAGATATAATTTCGAGCGCTTTTAGAATCTCACTAGGTGACAGATTGCTTTTGAATGCAGAATGGAGCAGCTGGTTTCTTTGGAAATTGAAGCTATGGAATTGGGGAAACTCAGTAGAAGCGAAGGACTCGACCGCTGTTGTTTTTCCAACCTGACGGGCTCCCCAGAGTATGAGTGGAAGCCGATGGGGCTTGGTTTTCCATCGGTTGAGTTGAATGAAAAGGTCTCTTTTAAGGGAAGACATGCCATATATTAGCATATTTAGGAATTATATGTATGTATTATTCCTAAAATTTGATATTTTTAGGACATGTAGTGAATTTTTTAACGTTGATTAGAATCGGATTTTAAAATAGCCGTTTGAAATCAAATGGTTGAGCGAGCATCGTTAGAGGATGCTCCAAAAGTCTTTAAAATTGGATTTAAATAATCAAGTTCGTTACAAGTACGCACCTTTTTGTAAGTGATCGAAATAAAGGTAATAAAGAGAGAATACCGATGAAGACGGCAGAACCCATGACAAACGAAACCGAAGAATGCGGACTCAGTGCTGCTCTGGCTCTCATTTCTGGAAAATGGAAGTCGACGATTATATGGGAAATCGATCCCGCCCCAATTCGAATCGGAGAACTGAGGNNGTGAAAAGGTACTGACCGAGCAACTTCGTGAACTAGAAAGCGATGGGATCGTTATTCGACGTGAATTTGATGAAGTCCCTCCAAAAGTAGAATACGAGCTGACTCCTTCTGGAAAGGAACTCAATGACGCTGTTCACGCAGTGGCGGAATGGGGAAAGCGACATCAAGCGAACGCACAAATTCCGAAATGCACTTTTGTAAGATTGCCGATTCCAAGATTCGGTTATGACCGAGGCCTTCCGTTCTAATAAATCTTTCTCCCAAGATTTTTTGTAACGGCCCGTGCTCAGAAAAGTCGACGTGTTTGTCGTCTTGATCAGCGATGAAAAGTAACGGAACCTTTTCGCTGAGCTTTTTTATATCGATTGTTACCGTCTGTTCTGCACCTTGTGTTCTTTTTGAAACTTTCTCGAGTAGGTGCGGGACAACTCGTGCGTCCAGTCTAGTCATCCGTACAAACTGATCCAATATGTACTGTAGACGTGTGGGAGAGTTGATGGCCACGATTGCTTTTGCCTTCAGTCCCATCTGGAGGACCGCGTGAGAGACAGCCGCCAGACCAAATGAGTGGCAGACATAAATCGGTTCGGAAAAGCTCTTTGAGTTTTGAGCTAGATTGAGCACTTCAAACCATTCCCGTAGATCTGTACTCATACCTGGACTTTCACCATGTGCTGGAAAGTCGACGACACTCACTCGATGTCCGGCTTCAACGAGGTAGTCAATCAATACAGAAAATTGATCCCACCGTCCTGCCCAGCCATGGACCAAAACGAAATGTTGCTGAGTTGATTGCTTACCCCAGGTTCTGAGTAGGATCGGGTACTTCCGAGTCTGAAGTAGGGTGGTAGTTGAGGCCTCTGAAAGGCGAACGAAGTGTTTGCTGGGTCGTTTTCGAACTGGAGTAAACCAAATATACGCACTCAGAAATGCTACATAACGTGGGAAAAACTTTTGTAGAAGCTGAGTGGCTAGATATGAACTCTGTAAGCTGCTTTGGCGAAGGAACTGATCCAAAAAGAGATTTCTCTTATCCATACTTCAATCATAGCAGTTGGCGTTTTTGCATAAATGACATAAGATTACCTTTTTATGCCAAAGACTAAAACGATTGCATTTCTAGCGTTTTCGCCTCTCCAAGAACTCGATGTATTCGGTCCAGTCGAGATCTTTAATACAGCTAAGCTCTTTTTAGAGAAGGACTATGAAGTCGTTCTTATTTCGGCTGGGAAATCGAAATCTTTGGTTTGTAAGAGTGGCATACAGGTTTTGGCTACTGCCCATTATTCGAAGTTTTCTAAACCCATCGACACACTCATCATCGTGGCAGATCCCGAAAGTAGCAAAAGTATGCCAGCCGATTTGGTAAAGTGGATTAAATCTTACTCAAAAAAGGTGAGAAGGATTTGCTCCATCTGTACCGGATCGTTTGTCTTGGCGCACACTGGTCTCTTGGAAAAAAAGAGAGCGACGACTCATTGGCTCTATGAAAAAGACTTTCGTGGGCGATTTCCACATTTAGAACTCGATATTTCTGCAATCTGGATCAAAGATGGAAATGTTTATACTTCAGCAGGTGTAAGTACAGGTATTGATCTTGCCCTTGCTTTAGTGGAAGAAGATTATGGTTCAAAGACAGCTCTCAAAATTGCAAAAGGTCTTGTTCTATTCTTAAAACGCAGCGGAAGTCAGAATCAATTTAGTCGAACACTGCTTTCGCAAAATCAGGAAATTGATCAGTTTAAAAATTTGCCCGCGTGGTTGATTGAGAACATTCAGAGCGATCTGTCTGTGGAAAAGGTAGCGAAGGCATTTTCGATGAGTTCAAGAAATTTTTCTCGACTCTTTGCTTCCAGCTTTGGGATGGGGCCGGGAGAATATGTAAGAAAAATCAGAATAGATAAGGCAAAGCAGCTCCTCGAGTCCTCGGATCTTGATTGGAAAAAGATCTCGACATCATGTGGCTTACCTGGCGAAGCCCTCAGGCGAGCGTTTGTACGTGAAGTGGGAATCTCTCCTCAAAAGTACAGGGATCGATACAGTTTTTCATAGGGTGCCCGCTTGAGTTTTTTGCGCCGGTATGTTTTAGAGAAGCATGTTTTGGGGGACGGCTTTTTCTGCGTGGGTACTTAGTGCGCTCGTGTTTCTATTCGACGCGAACGGTTATGCGTCGACTCACTTT
>DBAE01000202.1 GCA_002291495.1 Bacteriovoracaceae bacterium UBA1018
GCCGACATGCTCGTGCGTTCCGGCGGAGTTGATCTTCTTGTTGTCGACTCAGTCGCGGCTCTCGTGCCACGTGCCGAGATCGAAGGCGAGATGGGTGATTCACACATGGGCTTGCAAGCTCGTTTGATGAGCCAAGCGCTTCGTAAGCTCACTGGTACAATCAATCGCAGTAAAACTCTCGTGGTCTTCATTAACCAATTGCGTATGAAGATCGGCGTGATGTTCGGAAATCCAGAAACCACCACCGGTGGTAACGCATTGAAGTTCTACTCTTCAGTTCGTTTGGATATTCGCCGTATCGCAGCCATTAAAGAAGGCGAAAATGTGATCGGTAACCGCACACGCGTGAAGGTTGTTAAAAATAAAATGGCTCCTCCATTTAAAGAAGTCGAGTTCGACATTCTTTACGGTGAAGGCATTTCAAAAGAAGGCGACCTCTTGGATCTTGCAGCTAACATGAACGTCATCGAAAAAAGCGGTACTTGGTACACTTATAAAGATGAGCGCATCGGCCAAGGCCGAGATAACTCTCGCAATTACCTAAAAGAGCGTCCTGAAATGGTCAAAGCTGTGCGCGCAGAAGTGCTCGCAAAAGCTGGCATTGGCCAAAAGAAGGAAGCAGCCGCAGCTCTTGCCGGAGCTAACGCTCCAGGTGGAGCAACTGCTGCAGGCCCAGCTACTCCAGCCGGTGGTCGTGCAACTCACGGCACTGATGTTGGCGTAGCGAAAGCTCAAGCCACCAGCGGTGCTCAAGCTGCTGCTGAACTTGCAAAAGCGAAAGCTAGCGCAAGCAAAAGCTCAGGTAAGAGTAAATAAATAAAACGAACTTCTCCAGAGAAGTTCGTGTGCAGTAGATCTGCAAGTGTTTCAGTGAAAAAAGAAAAGGCCGAAGCGGGAGATTCCTGCCTCGGCCTTTTTTATTTTATATTCCTATAAATACGAGGCTGGTTATTTCTTCCAAGTTGCGACGTCACAAATGTCTTCCGTACAGGTGACCTTATAGATTGAAACCGGATTCAAAAATTTTGTCTCTGCAATAATCTGCCTAACTTCGTTTTCAGCGCCGACGGTCTGCACGCCACCAAATGGGCGTAAAATATGCCCAATTTGAAACTCTGCTGCTCGATTAATCAATACTGCTTCTTTAAGTTGAGAATAAAGTCTTTTTGCAAACTTACCTTTACAATGAGCAACACCATCTCCAGTACTTCCTACACGATTGCTGCCATCAACACAGGCTAAGATAGATTCTACGATTGGAAAAAGTTTATTAACTGCAGTGTCACGTTCTTTGTAGTAGCGATCAAAATACTCTTTTCCAAACTTTTCATGAGGTAACTCTGGATCATCTAAAGAAATTGGATACACTTCATCAGCATCTAAATAAACTGGAGGCTCGCTGCAGCTACCAAAGCAAATACCACCATGACTATGGACAATCTTCATGATCTTGCTGTGTCTCCAGCCCCCGATACCATCCTTCGCAAAGGCAGACGCTTGATAAGTCATTGCTATTGTTAATAAAAGCACAAAGAAAGAGAGACCAGACTTCATAAAATCTCCTGAATTAATGGATATTCGAAAGAAGCCTTAACTTATATGACGCATTTGGTCAACCATTTAATTCTCTCCTATCTGTCGCGCGACAGATAACTCTAGTGCCCCCGCGAGGAGGTGCGCAGTAAACCTGAAATAACCTTTCGCAAGGAGATGCGAGTTAGACGAAGAAGCCGGAGAGGTTTTGACCAAAGCGTACATAAAAGTACGCTGCGGGAAGACCGATGAGGATGATGAAGTATAACGAAGCATATCCGCCGCGAAAAATAAAAAAGGGCTGGAGGGGAAATCCTCCAGCCCTTTTAACTCATAGCGAACCTAATCTGAGACTGGCTCGTCTACGAACGGGTAGTTAATGCGTTCTCATTTTTACTTCTAACGATTCGACTATCTTCTCGGCCCCCCTGTAGTCCCCAAACCTTAAGGCAATGGATAACCCAATGACTCGGTTTGACGGCAAAACACCTGATGATCGACGATCAAATTCAAAAACTCTTTCAGAACGCTGCTTGATGAGCAACGCGTTTGGTGTCTCACTCGAATGTCCTGAGTTGATCCAAAGGGTTGCTACAGACAAGGAAAGGATAAGTGAAGCACTAGCAAGACTCGATAATTTGAAGTTTGTCTTTTTCATATTCTACTTACCCCCTTTCTGATTCAATTTTATAAACAGCGATTGTTAACTATAAAAGCAACACGCGTGCCGAATCACAAAATCTTTCTTTAACGCAATTTCCCCATAAAATCAGAGATGTGTCACTGATGACATGTTCATTAGCTTTTTCAGTGTTTAACAATTACTCAGATTTTACCGCCTAAATCAGCGGTATTCGAGACGGTGCACGGCATCATAAGTGCAACATATTCCGGTAATCACTACTTTTGAGGACTCTATGAGCACATTAAATCGTCTAAGCCTGATTGCACTCATGATAAGCACTCCATGGACTGCTACTTCATTTGCAGGAGAGCCGGGACAAAAGACCCCTACTCAAAAAGTNNACCTATTTGAGTCCACGAATTTCAAAAGAATCGAAATTTGAGACCCTACAAAATATCGACTTCAAACCATTTCTCAATTTTATTGCCGTTCTTTGTGGATATGGAACTGATCCTAGAAGGTCAGAGATCTGTCTTGATAAATCGAAAAATATACAAAGGAAGTCCGCGATCAATCAAAAATACACAAAAGCAGACTTCTTCTCAGCAAGCACTACTGAATNNTACAAAAACTGCAAAAAGCGGAAAGATTTTGCTGGAACAATAATTGTTTTACCGGGGGGTAAACTTTGAAAAACCAAACAATCAGTCGACTCCTTGTCGGTATAATTTTGTCGTCAGTCACGGTAAACTCTTACGCGGGCGACCCCTCTCATGCCGATGCTAAACACATCCACGATCTCGCTGAAAAAACCAAAAATGAGAAAACTTGTGAGCAATCAGATAAGATTACTGACAAACTTTGGGACTATTATCAACGCAACGAAGGTAAATTTGCCAGGGGCGGTCTCGTATTAACGGTACTTGGCGGAGCCACGGCGATCTCATCGATTATAGATATATACGACTCTATGGACGATGGACTCAGCCGAAAGATGATTGAACGCGCTGAACGAAGACTCGCACTCAAAATTCGAATTGGACTTCCACTCGCAGGAGTGGGCCTGGGACTACTCGCTTTGGATGTGCTCACC
>DBAE01000124.1:0-353 GCA_002291495.1 Bacteriovoracaceae bacterium UBA1018
CGGCTCCCTTGATGAGCCAAGCTGGAACGATGAAGCGCCTGACCTGAGAGGTTTTTTCCGGGATGATGAGGACTGTGAAAAAGCGGTTGATGTTCATGCCTGATATTCCTTACGACAGTCTATGCGTTGACCTGAACCAAGATGGCCGTGATGTTGTCATCTCCACCTTGTTCGTTGGCGCGATTAATTAAAGCATCCGCTGCGGATTGAGCGCGATCAGCTTGAGCAGGGGCAGATGTGTCGCTCACTTGCTCAAAAAAATGCTTCTCTATAATTTGTAAGATCTCAGGATCGTCCACTTGGCCAGAGAGTCCATCAGAACAAATTAAAAATACGTCGCCCGGGCTTGGCTG
>DBAE01000124.1:389-5050 GCA_002291495.1 Bacteriovoracaceae bacterium UBA1018
GATTTGTTCTCGAGTGATCATGCCGGCACGAAGTTTTTCTTGCACCAAGGAGTGATCCCGAGTGACTTGCCAGATGAGTCCTTTTTTGAGGAAGTAACAGCGACTATCGCCGACATGTCCGATATAGAGTTTGATCTCTTCGACACTTCGATCCTGAAATTCTTTAAATCCCGCCGAGACTTCTTTTTGAGGAGCAAAGAGGAGAACAGTCGTTGTGGTGCCCATGCCTTGAAGGGCAGGTTCGTTGAGAGATTTTTCAAAGATTGCGCCGTTTGCTTTTTGNNGCTTCGATGAGTGCGTCCTTAGGGGTTGCATGGCTCCGAGAAGGATTGTTCTGAATAGTTTCAGCAATCACTTGAACCGCCATTGCGCTGGCAGTCTCTCCACCTTTATGTCCGCCCATCCCATCTGCTACGATGAAGAGACCTGACTTGGGGTAGACCTCGCCATGGTCTTGGTTTTGTTGCCTACGGCGTCCTATGTCAGTGGCAAAACCTACTGTAAAGTGCATTCCATTGCTCCTTATACTATGAACCGCATACTATGATCCGCTCACGGAGATTTCCTGTATCTGGATCGAGGGTGCTCCGATATTTCCAAAAAACCTTAAGTCGTTTCCAATTTCTTGCAAATCTCGAAAGATTTGAAGCACGTTACCCGCGACTGCAAAACCTTTCACTGGAGTTGTCAGTTTTCCATTCTCAATCAGGATTCCCGAAGCGCCCAGCGAAAAATCACCTGTGACGGGATTAGCGGTGTGCACACCCATGAGATCTGTAATCAGGACGCCACGAGAGATGGATCTGCAGAGGCTCTCAAAGCTTTTGTTTCCTGGTTCGATATAGAGGTTGGAGATACCGATAGACGGGGGGGCTTTAATACTTCGGACGGCGCTTCCAGTGGGATTTTTGCCGAATTTCTTGGCGTAGTACAAATCATAAAGCGCCGTCGAGAATGTTCCCGCATGAACCAATCGGGTGACTTGGCTTGGGGNNAGCCGCCCGCCATAAGTCCATCATCGATAATGGTGACTTGCTTTGAAAAGATCTCGGAGCCTTCCTTGCCTGCAAGGATGCTTCGTCCTTTGTCGATCTCTTCTGCTGAGAAACTGGATGACATAAAATCAAGAAGTTCGGACACGACATTATTGCGGATAATCCCAGGGCATTTCATGCTTTTTGGAACTTGAGCTCCAAGAAGTTCTGTTGCCCATCGCGCGGCAAGCGCACCTACTTCGTCAGGTTTGAGGCGATTATAGAAATTAGAGAAATCAAACTCGCCACCCATCTGGCTCTCGCCATCTTGATCCGCTTTACAAGTGACGCTGGTTGTAAAGATAGTGCTTTGGTGGGAGATCCGACGTCCCTCGGAGTCGACGAGGTGAAACTCATACACATTCTCACTAAAAGATGCTGAGCGTACAGCTGAAACTCGAGAGTCTGCGCGTCGGCAAGCGGCTTCGACCTTTTTAGCCATCTCAATTTTTTCTTCAATGCTGACTGCCAGTCCTTCGGCATCAAAGCTAGCGACTTGCGGGTAGGACGACCGGTTGAGAGAAGCCACAGTCGCGTCTGGATCCCTAGGCATTAAAGCGGCAATCTCATTTGCAGATTGAATCGCGCGATCGATTGCAGAGTTCTCTAGAGAAGTGGTAAAGCTAAACCCTAGTTTCTGGTCTCGGATGAGGCGGACTGATAAGCCAAGATCCTGAGACCGGGACAGCGAATCGACCTGTTGGTTTTTAGAGTCAACCTTGGTCGAGTTCTTACGCAGAATATAAAGCTCAAACTGATCAGCTCCAAGTCGCTTGAGAGTGCTGGAGGCACGAGAGATGGCTTCATCGATGAGGCGATCCTGGGGACTAGGGGATGAACTTGAGCCAGTGCCATTGTCTGAAACAGAAGAACTTTTGACTGAAGAGTCAAAGTTTTGAGATGTCGACGGATGACCAGGCAAATAATTCTGCGGCATATTTTGACAGTAACTTTACAAGTTAAGGACTGTAAAGGTAAAATGGGTTTAGGGTGACGGTGAGTAGAGCTCAAGGAAGTTTCAGTAAGGGGTTTTAGTAAAGTTTTAGTTCGATTGATTAAAATTTACTAAAATTAAAACTGAGCTCCATCTCATCTAAGATATCGGCAGGCAAGCTCGCAGTCGGACTTGCACACGGAAGGCGGAAAACAAATGGGCAATTCTTCAAATCCAACCGGGGGCTCTTCATCCTCATTCGCAGGGACTGACTGGGTCAAGTCCTTGGGGGATGTGGCAGTTCTCAAAGAATACAAAAATCTTCATTGGGAAGGTTCTTTTGCCGAGTATCTTGATCTCGTCAAAAAGAATCCAGGTGTCACACGAAATGCGTTTCAGCGCATGTACGACATGATCCTCACGTATGGCACAGAGAGCTACGTTGAGTATAAAAAGACAATTATCCGTTACAAATTTTTTGATGATCAAATCGAGAACGGTAAAGACGCGGTCTTCGGTCTAGACGTTCCCTTGATGAAACTTGTGCACTTTTTCAAGTCAGCAGCACTGGGTTATGGAACCGAGAAGCGTGTTCTTCTTCTTCATGGACCTGTTGGTTCCGCAAAATCAACGATTGCCCGACTTTTGAAAAAAGGCATTGAGCATTATTCGCGTACCGAAGAAGGCTCACTCTATACTTTTAAGTGGATTGATCCAGAAGGTAAGTTCTCAGACCTTTTCGGTGGTCAGCGCGAGATGATGTCTCCGATGCACGAAGAACCTCTGAAGCTTGTTCCGATGGAAATGCGAGCTAAGCTTGTTGAAGAGCTCAATCGTGGCAACAAAACTCAGTACAAAGTGGCGATTACGGGAGATCTCGATCCGGCAAGCCGCTTGATCTATCGTGAACTCACTAAGCGTTACAAAGGTGACTTTACTAAGGTCATGGAACACATCCGTGTTGAGCGTTTTGTTCTTTCTGAAAAGGATCGTATCGGTATCGGCACTTTCCAACCGAAGGACGAAAAAAATCAAGACTCCACCGAATTGACGGGTGATATTAACTACCGAAAAATTGCAGAGTACGGATCAGATTCTGACCCACGTGCTTTCAATTTTGATGGTGAATTTAACGTCGCTAATCGCGGTGTGGTTGAGTTTATCGAAGTTCTTAAGCTCGACGTCGCATTCTTGTATGACCTTCTGACCGCTTCGCAAGAACATCGTATTAAGCCTAAGAAGTTTGCTCAGGTGGATATCGATGAAGTGATTATCGGTCACACCAATGAGCCAGAGTTCAAAAAGCTTCAGAACAATGAGTTCATGGAAGCTCTCCGCGATCGTACTGTGAAGATCGACGTTCCTTACATCACGAAGTTAAAGCAAGAAGTGAAGATCTACGAAAAAGACTTCAATTCAGGCAAAATTAGAGGTGTCAGCATTGCTCCGCACACGATTGAAGTGGCGGCAATGTGGGCGATCTTAACTCGACTTGAGCAACCTAAGAAAGCCAACCTTTCTTTGATGCAGAAGTTGAAGTTATACGATGGAAAAACTCTGACTGGATACACGGAAGACAATGTCAAAGAACTTCGTAAAGAAGCCGTTCGCGAAGGACTAGATGGAATCTCGCCTCGTTACATCCAAGACAAGATCTCTAATGCGATCGTCAAGAGCGAAGTAGGTTGTGTCAATCCTTTCATGGTTCTAAACGAGCTTGAGAGCGGACTGAAAAACCACGCCCTAGTCGGTAGCGAAGATAAAAAGCGTGAGTACCGTGAATTACTTGCTGTTGTGAAGCAAGNNGAGTACGAAGACATCGTTAAAAACGAAGTTCAACGTGCGATCTCGGCTGATGAAGATGCCATTGCAAAGCTTTGCGGCAACTACATCGACAATATCAAGGCCTATACTCAGCGCGAAAAGACGAAGAACAAATACACTGGCCAAGACGAGGAACCTGATGAGCGCCTCATGAGATCGATCGAAGAAAAGATCGATATCCCAGAGAGCCGTAAAGATGATTTCCGTCGTGAGATTATGAATTACATTGGTGCTTTAGCAATCGATGGCAAAACCTTTGATTACAAGACCAATGAGCGCCTGCATAAGGCACTTGAGCTGAAACTTTTTGAAGATCAAAAAGACACCATCAAGCTCACTTCATTGATCTCTAATGTGGTGGATCGCCATGCCCAAGAAAAGATCGACGTGGTAAAAGCCCGTTTGATTAAAAACTTTGGCTACGACGAAATCAGCGCCACTGACGTTCTGAACTTCGTTGCAAGTATCTTTGCTCGCGGCGACGTAAAGAAGAGACAGTAATTCGAATTTTTGAAGGTGAGGGCGTCCCCGCTGGGGCACCTCACCTTTGTTTTAAGATAAAGGTCGAAGCAGTACAAAAGTATTGGCTTAGAAAGATCGACTAGAAGAAAAAGGTCAAGCGAGTTGGTCCAGATTTGGTTTCAGCCGAGGAAGTTTACGACGAAAAGCCGCAGCATACATAAAAGTATGTGAGGACTTCGAGGAGTAAACTGACGAAGGATCAAACCAAAAGATGACCAACCTAATCGGGGAGGTAACGTAGCAGATGGTATATAATATAAAGAGAGACCACTCCCGCTTTCGCTCGATTGTTAAAGGCAAAATTAAACAAGATTTAAAGAAGTACGTGACCAATGGTGAAATGATCG
>DBAE01000124.1:5076-10956 GCA_002291495.1 Bacteriovoracaceae bacterium UBA1018
CCTGTCGGTCAGGGTGATCCACAACAAGGACCCGGTGAGGGTGGCGAGGCAGGAAATCAAAGCGGTGAGCACTCGCTCGAAGTTGATCTCACGCTTCAAGAGCTTGCTGAGATCTTAGGAGAGCAGCTTGCCCTTCCTAAAATTGAGCCGCGTGGCCACAAAACGCTGAAATCAAAAACAGATAAGTACACTGGCATCGCAAGCCAAGGCCCAAATAGCTTAAGACACTTTAAACGCACTTTTCGCGAGACTTTAAAGCGTCAGATTGCTTCAGGTACCTATAATCCTGAAAAGCCTATTATCGTGCCGATCCGAAAAGATATGCGCTATCGTTCGTGGAAGTCTGATATTCGCCACGAAAACTCTGCTGTGATCATCTACATGATGGACGTTTCAGGATCCATGGGTGACGAGCAAAAAGAGATTGTGCGAACCGAGACCTTTTGGATCGATACATGGCTGAGATCCCAGTACAAAGGCATCGAAACTCGTTACATCATTCACGATGCTTCGGCGCGTGAGGTCGATGAAAATACGTTCTTTCGAACACGCGAGTCAGGTGGAACTCTCATCAGTTCGGCGTATAAACTCTGCGAAAAAATTATTGAAAAAGACTACGCACCTTCGGATTGGAATATCTATCCATTTCATTTTTCCGATGGTGATAACTGGTCTGGCGAAGATACCCGAATCTGTATGGATCTTCTGCAAAACAGCTTGCTCAAGAAGTGCAATGTATTCTGCTATGGACAGGTGGAATCTCGATATGGATCGGGACAGTTTTATAAGGACTTAAAAGAGCAGTTTGGATCCGCTCACGAATCAGTCATTTTATCAAAGATTGAGAACAAAGAGGGGATCCTGCAATCGATTAAAGACTTCCTTGGCCGAGGGAAGTAAGGAAAAAAATAGATCGAGGTAAATAACTTATGTCCAATGGCTTCACGAGTAGTGATTTAACGCGAGATTTAGCAAAACTTCGCGACGAGATTCAGGGATACGCTCGCGCCTATGGGCTCGACTTTTTCGATGTCATCTTTGAGATGGTCGATCATGAGCAGATCAATGCTTTTGCGGCCTTTGGCGGTTTTCCGGTTCGTTACCCACATTGGCGTTTCGGCATGGACTACGACCAGCTCTCTAAGGGCTATGAGTGGGGACTGCAAAAGATCTATGAAATGGTGATTAACACCAATCCTTCTTACGCTTATCTGATGAAATCCAATAACCTCGTGGACCAAAAAACTGTTATGGCCCACGTTTATGGACACGTCGATTTCTTTAAGAACAATTACTGGTTCTCAAAGACGAATCGTAAAATGCTCGATACTATGGCTAATCACGCCGTACGGATCCGAGATTATATGGATCAGTATGGTCAAGACACGGTCGAAAACTTTATCGACCGTTGCCTAACGCTTGAGCCATTGATCGATCCATTTTTACCTTTTTCAGCACCAAAAAAGCGTGAAGACAAAGACGAGGATGAAAANNCTGATCGTCAGTACATGGATTCGTTCATCAATCCGCCAGACTTTGTAGAAGAACAAAAACGCCGCCAGGTGGAGCAAACGACCAAGGCAAAGAGAAATCCTGCCGAACCGCAAAAAGACGTGCTTTTGTTTTTGCTTGAAAATGCGCCTCTCGAAGATTGGGAGCGCGAAGTGCTTCGTATTGTTCGCGATGAAGCATATTACTTTGCACCTCAAGGTCAAACCAAGATTATGAATGAGGGTTGGGCGTCTTATTGGCACTCAAAAATCATGACAGAAAAAGCGCTGAAGGCGTCTGAGATCATCGATTTTGCTGATCATCATGCAGGAACACTTGCCATGCAGCCAGGTCGACTGAATCCATATAAAATCGGTATCGAATTATTTCGCGACATTGAAGATCGATGGAATCGCGGGAAATTTGGTAAAGAGTATGATCAGTGCGACGATATGGTTGCAAAAGCCAAGTGGGATAAAAAGGTTGGCTTAGGTCGACAAAAGATCTTTGAAGTGCGCCGAGTCTGTAATGACATCACCTTTATTGATGAGTATCTTACAGAAGAGTTTGTAGATCGCTTTAAACTTTATACTTACGCGTTTAATCGACGCACCAATCAGTACGAAATTACCGATCGGGATTACCGTAAGATCAAAGAAAAGCTCCTGTTTCAGCTCACTAATCGCGGGCAGCCGTTTATTTACATTGTTGATGGAAACTTTCAAAACAAAGGTGAGCTCTTGCTCTGGCATAAACACCAGGGCATGGATTTAGATGTTCGCTGGTCACGTGAAACGATGCGCGCATTAGCGGAACTCTGGAGGCGCCCCGTCAACGTCGAGACTGAAGTAGACGGCCAAAAGAAGCTCTTTTCCTATCACGCAGGCGAGTTTACGGAACGCTTCTTGTAGCATATTGTTATTAGAATATTTTTATTGATCTCACTGCAAAGTTAAGACGTAATATTCAGTAGACGTAACAGATGTTCGATATCTTGCTGAAGCATTTTTGCTTTGGCTCTTCTTGATTTGCATCCATTGATTCAATGCTTATTTAAAAAATGGATAGATTATAATGGATAAAAAGTCACTCCTAGGCGCCTATTCTCATCTGCAATCTGTTTTGCAGGCACCTACAGGTCAGAACGCTCCAATCGATTTATTGATACAGACTTTAGATCATATCGAGGATGGGATCTTTGTTTTTGATTCTAATTGCACCGTGCTTTTATTTAACCATGCTATGGAAGAGCTCTGCCAAGTACGGGCTCAAGATATAGTCGGACGGTGTATTTTTGAATCATTCCCTTCACTGCGTGAAAATGGCGAGGTTAGAAATTTTTCGGATGTTCTGACAGGACGTCCAGTTACCACCCAGACGATTCCCATTTGCCACTCAAGGCACTTGGGAGAGTCCTTTACAAGTTCCTACGCTCCCCTGGTCGGAGATGACGGAAGTATTGTGGGCGGTTTTGTTCGGGTGCGTAATCGGACTGAACAGAAAAAACTGGAAGAACGCTCCAAGCTGACCGAACAAGCTTTAAAGCAGATTTTAAGCGGGTTTCCAGATCTCTATTTTACCTTGAGCTATGATGGAAGGTACCTAGCGGTCAATGCTGGCTCAAGTGGTAACAGTGAACTTATTCAAGATGCCGAATCACTTGTCGGGCATTACTTATCTGATTTTTTTAGCGGTGAGATTTTGTCCAAAATTTTGGGCGCTCTGAAACGCGTAAAGGAAACTCAAAAACCCTACGAAATCGAATATTCCATTCGACTGCCCGATAAGGGCGAACAGTTCTATATAGCTCGTGTGATGCCGAGCCTAGATCAACCCAAGGACAAAGCATTTCTCGTAGCTCGAAATACCACTGAGCGTATGAAGCTTCATATTAAGAACGAGTTCTTACTGGAGGCAGGGGCGCTCTTGGGTGCTTCATTAGACTTTCGAAAAACCATCTTAGATCTTGGTAAAATGATTACCCCTCGTTTAGCGGATTTTTCAGTGATCAGTTTGCTTGATGAATCTGAAAAGGTCATCCGATCAGAAAGTTTCTGTCTCGATCCAGAGCTTGATCAAATCATTAAAGAGATCGCAGCGCGATACTACTGGGATCCTGCTGGAAAGACGATTGCGGCTACTACAATAAGAACGGGTCAGCCCATCTTTAATCGCCATCTCGATCAAGAGAGGTTGCAAGAGCTCACGCAGGATCAGTTTCATTTTGAGAAAATACGCAGAGCTAAAGTTGTCAGCTCGATTTCTGTTCCGATCAAGAGTCGTACTCGAGTTTATGGAGCACTGCTTGTTGCCTCGACTACTTCGTCCAAGCACTACGACGATAGCGATTTAGCATTGTTTGAAGAACTTGCGGGGCGATGTGCGGTCGCTATTGAAAACTCGCGTTTATACCTAAAGACTGCCCAAGCAGCCCGTTCTAAAGATCAAGTGCTGACTTTATTGTCCCATGAACTATCGGCACCAATTTCATCGATTGATGTGGACTCCAATCTATTACTCAAAATCGGATCGGCCCAGGGTGAAGATAATAAACCGATCCGAAAACTCGCTCAGAACATTCGCCAAGCTGTCGAGCAAATCCAAAGCCTGGTGGCCGAATGGGTTGAGGTACAAAACTTCTCAGCAGAAGAATTTGATCTCGACAAAAAACCCATGGAGATCGCACGACTGGTGAGTGAAGTAGAAAAGGAAGTAGGCCCACTTCTTCGTAAAAAGGGGCAATCGCTGCGTATTAACTCGGCTCTCGATCATCAAACATGCCTTTGTGATGAAAAGTACGTCCATGAAGCGATTTGTAGTTTAATCGCTAATGCCTCACTCAGAAGTCCCGAAGGAGCTCAGGTCGCCGTTGACACTCGTCTTAATCATCAAATGATTACTTTAGTGGTTCATGATCGCGGGCCACCGGTTCCAGAGATAGCGCTCCCTCATATTTTTGACCGAAGTAAGAGTAATGATGACTCCAGACCGGATCTTTTCATGGTAAAAAGAATTGTCGAAGCCCATGAGGGGAAAGTCTGGGTTGAGAATCAAAGTCAGCAGGGAAGTAGCTTCTATCTGACCCTCCCGTTGTTTCATTTCTCATAAAGTGGGATAGGCCTAAAGAAAATAGATTGCGAAGACGATAGGGTGGGTAGAGCCACCTAATATGAACAGTCTCAGAATCTTTAAGAAGGGCGAACAGCTTTACAAAGAAGGCGAAAAAGCCCAGAAGATCTATATTATCCAATCTGGGCTGGTATCCGTTTACCTTCCGCGCCCAAAGAAGAGTATAGAGCTCTACCAAGTGACGACTTCCCAGATTTTGGGCGAAGAAGCCATATTTGGTGGAACCACCTACAATGCCTCTGCAGTTTCACTCAATGAGACCAAGGTATTTGAAATCCCAGTAGANNCGATACGAGCTCACAACTTTTAAAACTTCTGATCAAGAGCATTTCGGAAAAAGCCAAGAGTTCGGCTAACGAGATGAAATCTTATAAGCTGGAACACGATAGTACTCCGCTTCCTCCGGACAACGTAGCAAAGGTGTTTGGGGTGATCTTTCACACGGCCATGCATACGGGCCTCAAGAAAGAAGACCGAGTGACTGTGGTGTGGAGTGCGTTTAAGCGTTACGCACAACGGGTTTTTCTTGAGTCTCCGCTGAGACTTGAGCAAGCTTCTTATCTTTTGACTAAGCTTAAGCTAGCTGAATTTGAAATGACAAAAGATGAAAATGATCCAAATGCAATTGAAGAGCTTGGATACTTTCACTATCTCAACTTGACGGCAGTCGAGCGATTTTTTGATTTCTATCAAAACTATCATTTTAAGGGCGGAAACGCAGATATTTTGCGTTCTGATGATAAATGTATCCAAGTCGTTGATGCTCTCATTAAGCTTTCTGCTGAAGAAAAGATGGATCGTTCAGGTGTCGTGTACATGCATTACAAAAACACCTTGGACAAACTGAAAGAGGTTATTGGACCTAGTTTTAATCCAGATGTTCTGAGTCGTATCGAACAAAAGGGCCTATTTTTAAAACGTGCGTCGGATGAAAAGGGTGGGATCTTATCCTTCTTCCGAAGCGAATTTGAAATCATGCTTCAAAACTGGCGCATTTTAAAAGAGATCGAAAAGTGGAATGAAAAGGGCTTTGTCGAACTCATCGAAAATGACCCAGCCAAAATGGCGGCAGCTCCTAAAAACTGCCCAGCCTGCAGTGCAGATGTATCTCCAGGGCAAAAGTTTTGCGGATCTTGCGGAACTCCATTGGTTGCTCCAAGTAAATAGTTACTCCAAGCAAATAGTCCGCAACTCATCTGTTATCTTTGTCCAACTTTGACATCGCAACTTCGTATATCCATCTCGGAGTTCGCCCAAGAG
>DBAE01000183.1 GCA_002291495.1 Bacteriovoracaceae bacterium UBA1018
TCTCTGCTCTCATCGACAGCGGTATGGGCAGGTTGTGAAATCGTAGATGGAGGCAGCAAATCTCCTTATGACTCGGGAGCCGCAAAAGGTTTACCAGTCGAGAAGAAGGCTGCTGCCTGTGCAAGCGCTGCTTGCCCAGCTGCAATGGAAGAAGTGATGAAAGGTGCAGCTGAAAAGTGCACTGACTGTAAAGGCAAGTACGTTACTTGTTCTTAAGTCTCTGATCTTGAGTAGTTAGATACAAGACTGCCCATCTTGAGGTCTGAAAGGACCACGAGATGGGCAGTTTGCTTTTAATTAGGCTGCTTTTCGATTTTGGTCGTGATCGGAATAAGCATTTTCAGATTCTGAATACTGGCCAACATTTGAGTCGGTACGAGCCGCAGTGGATTGCGATCCGGCTACCAATTTCTTAAGTTCAATGACGAGAGACTGCATCTCTTTAGATCGGTTTGCAAGGGTGGAAGCAGTCACAGCGGACTCACGAGCTGCATTGTTATTGCTCGTTGCAGACTTATCTAAGAGCCCAATCGCTTTTTTGACCTCTTCGATGCCGCGTGCCTGTTCCTTAGATCCTTCTAAGATTCCAGCGATCAAGAGCTGAACTTCTGTTGCATCTGCCATAATACTATCGAGTGCTTGCTTACATCGTGTAGCATTGTGCGTTCCGTCTTCGACGGTCTTTTTGCTAGAGACAATCAGTGTTTGAATACTAGATTTTGAGTTGTCCGCAATCGAACGTACTTTGCTAATGCTCTTTTCAAGCATGGATTTGATATCACGGGCCGCGTTACCGCTCAGTTGAGCTAGGTTTCCAACTTCTTCGGCTACGACCGCAAAGCCTTTTCCAGACTCACCGGCACGCGCAGCTTCGACCGAGGCGTTGAACGAGAGTAGTTTGGTTTGAAAGACGATGTCATTGATGACTTTGGTTTTATCATCAATTTCGGTAATGATATTGACGATTTCTGAGAGGTCGCGAGTATTGGCTTCCGATTGCTCAATGACNNGCAGAAATCTGATTCATGGATGTAACCATGTCTTCGACAGAGGCCTTCCCAGCAACGATTGTACGTTGGCTTTGTTCTGCATTTTCTTGAGACTTCGAAGCGTTCTCTGCACTTCTGGCAAGCATTGCGCTAATTTGCTCAATTGAAGCCGAAGTTTCCTGAATTGCACTCGCTTGTGAGTCAGCAGTTTGAGAAAGTTCATGACTTGCTTGATTAATATGGACTGAAGTTTGCGCAACTTCTTGTCCTTCATTCGCCAACGATTCAGCGATGCTTCCAAGTTGTTTGCTGAGTTTACTTACAAATTTGAACGAGAATACGAACATTCCTAAGACAAAGAATCCGAACAAGCTCAGACTAATGGTCATGACCTTTTTGATACCCTTAACAGTAGCGATTTGTTGATCTTGGCTGTTTTCAAGAATCATATCACTCAAGGTATTGAGGCCTTCATAAGCTTTATCTGCAAGGTTGTCGATTTCAGCGTCTGCTTTCTTTGAATCAAAGTTTTTTTCTGTGAGGTGCGCCGCAATTGCATCAGCGTGCTTCTTCATTAAAGCTTCNNTTCGGTTGCAATCGACTTTTCGTTAGGTCCAACGTCGTTGACCAGGCGTTTGCTGGACTCCATTATGGAAGTCGAAGCTTTTTCTAATGCAGCTTTATTGGCTTTAAATGAGCCTGCGTCGTTTGACTTGAGTAGAAGGTTTTTCCAAGCAGCTTCTTGCACCGCAAATTTGGATTTGAGCGCGCTCGTACTATAAATCAGTGAGATGTTCTTTGCACTCACGCTGATTAAGCCTTCAGTTTTACTCGATGAAATTGCGAAGAAAGAGCTGATCGCGATCACCGAAAAACCAAGACATAGGCAGATTAAGAAGAGGTATTTTTGTTTCAATGAAAACTTCATAGTTGATTTCACCCAAATTGAAAAAGTTAGGATATTCCCTAAAAAGATATCGGCGTAAGTTCACATGGACATGAGGAAATAAGTGTAAATAGTTGAAATAACAAAAGAAGAACGGTGAAATTCTTAACTTTTAATAGTCTCAGTTTAAATTGCAATTTCAACAGGGTTCATTCGAGGCAATTTTATGACAAACTCTGTTGAGTCCACAGTCGTATTAAAGTGGAGGTCTCCCTGATGAGCCTCAATGATTCCTTTTGCGACACTCAGTCCTAAGCCGGTGCCCTGCCCGATTTCTTTGGTTGTAAAGAAGGGTTGGAAGACCGTATCTCTGAGATGCTCCGCAATTCCAAAGCCAGAATCAACCACTCGAATTTCAATATATTCGCGATCAGCCGTTACGGAAACGTCGATCTGTTTCTTCTGACACGGTAATACTGCATCATAAGCATTATTGAGGAGGTTGAGTAGAGCTTGAGCGATTTGAGCCGAACGACAGTAGGCAAAGACCTTTTCAGCAGGGAGAGAAAGACTGAGTTCAATTCCCTGGCCCTTAAATCTCTCTGTGCAAAGAGTTACCGTCTCTTCTACTACGTGAGCTATATCGGCTTTAGCAAGAACATCGGAGCTCGCATCGCGGGCAAGGTAGCGTAGGCTGTTAACAATTTTTGAGATTCGTTCGACTCCTCGATCAATTCTCTCAACCCGATCGAGTATGCTGGATCGATCATATTCGGATAGACCGATCATTCGCTTTAAATGCACATTATTGATGGAAATAAATGCCAGAGGATTATTGATCTCGTGAGCAATCCCACCAGCAATTTCTCCTAATGTGGACAGTTTGGAGGCTTCAAACATTTGAGCCTGTTGACGCTGAATGATCGCCTCTGCATTTTTTCTCTCGCTGATATCTCGGATCACTACCGTGAGAATGCTTGATCCATTTTTGTCGGACCAGCCGGCCGTTAGCTCAAGTGGAACTTTAACCCCGTCCTTTCTAACGCCAATGGTCTGGTATACATTTTCTTGGAGATGCTTACTTTTGGCAGCAGTTAATGACTCCAACAGAAGCGAAGTCTTTTCATCTGGAGCAAAGAGCTCCAAGAAAGATTTATTTCTCCATTCAGATTCTTTATATCCAAAAACTCTCTCTGCCGCTGGATTTGAAAATGTAACAAAAAAAGTATCTGTCAAAGTAAGGATAGCATCTTGGGCCGTGATTGCTATGATTCGATATCTCTCTTTGCTTTCATGCAGTTCTCTCTCAGAACGCAGATTAGTGCGATAAAAACTGAAAATGACGATGTAGATAAAAGCAAAGGCAGACGCGGTCGCATACCAAAACATTGGGGCGGGAGCATTGATCTTTAGATGTTGTGGAATAAATGAGTAGTCTTCAAGGGTAGTTGCGATGAAGGTGAGTGGTGCAATCACGAGAGACAGAATGAGCCAGGTGCGCTCTTCCCAATCAAAGAGAATAAAAGGCAAAGTGGCGCCCGCTAAACAAACGTAATCTGCTCCTGCCTCTTTTCCGATCACTCCTACATTGATGTAGAGAGTAAGATAGGTCAGTAAGATTAGCCAGAACCTCGAAAAGAGCAGATAACCGAAACGATTGAGGAGTGGGACACTCAAATATAAGATCATAACTGCAGCATCCATGATGAGGGGTAACTGCACCTGCGCATAATAATCTGTCAGGACGCTTCCTACGAATAACGCGGCCGCAATGAGAGCGACATCATTGGACAGCCTGATTTTCTTTTCTAGTCTGGGTTGATTAGCAAAACCGACTCCGCTGTTACGCAGATTGTAGATGATGTCCAAAGTAACGCGGATTGCCCGCGAATGCGATATGCCCATGATAGTGTGACTTGGAATTAACAATGGCGGGTAGTGTTGTCAATCGAGAGGTGATTGAATCGTCGTGCATGTGGTCAAATACTTTGACCACGCTTTTCATTGCTAGTCGATAAAGACACATTTTTTAGATTCGTCCTCGCTGAGACACTGAGTAAACAAGGGGGAAAAATGAAATTTTTAAATACGGTAAATCTGTTTTCATGGGTAGTGGCGGGGTTGGTTCTTTCAGCAATGCCGAAATCTGCATTTGCGGTCTGCTACGCGAAAATGAATGGCGAGTCCTGCTATTACAATATGGGAGGTAATTGTGCCGACTTTGAATTCAAAGATAATGTTGTCTACTTTGATGGCACCGATGTAGGCGAGTATTCGTGTATAGCTCGAGTTGTACCACCTCGACTATTGCCGATTCGCCTTCCTAGATTTCCGCGATTTGTGACACGGCCTCCACTCATCATTCCACGTCATAGAGCGAACTTGATTCAGCCTTTAGCGCATATTTGCGCCACTGACGAATTCGGACGAAAGCTCTTTGTGGGCGGACACCTTCGTCAGTGCGAATAACTCTATTCAGTTAAAAGTGCGGCCCTAGTCAAAAGACTGGGGCCGTAAATCCTATCTACATTGGATTGATTAAAGTTGTCAGACAATGCACTTTTCTATGATAGGGTGCATCTCTCATGACAGATAGCAACATCGCATTAGACAGTCTGGGTCTTTCCAACCAGTTGGTCCTAGTCTTACAAGAGCTTGGTTTTACGAGCTTTACTCCTATTCAGACGCAAAGTGTGCCTTTTCTACTCAAGGGAAAAGACCTCATCGGACAGTCGAGTACCGGAAGTGGTAAGACAGCCGCTTTCACGCTGCCCATCCTGGAAAAGCTCAAAACTGATCAGCGTGAAGTCCAAGCCCTAGTTTTATGTCCCACTCGGGAGCTCTGTACTCAGGTAGCTCGTGAGATGAGAAAGTTAGGACGTAGACATAGTGGTCTTCAAGTTGTGATCTTGTCGGGTGGACAGCCAATGGGGCCGCAATTAGACGCACTTGAGCAAGGCGCACATATCGCAGTAGGTACGCCAGGGCGCGTGCTCGATCACCTGAATCGCCGAAAGCTTGACCTNNTCTCTACGGTCGTGCTGGATGAAGCAGACCGAATGCTCGAGATGGGTTTCCAAGAAGATATGGAAAAGATTCTATCTAATGCACCTCGAAAGCGACAGACTGTACTTTTTTCCGCTACGTTTCCTGAGAAGATTGAGATTCTCAGTCGTGCTTATCAGCGCAGTCCAGTGAGGGTAACAATCGAGTCTAAGAAAGAAACGGCACCGGCAATCCGGCAACAATTCTACGAAGTTGAAGTCGAATATAAACTTAAGACGCTGATATGGCTGATCAGACAGCATCAGCCAGAATCTGCGATTGTCTTCTGTAACCTTAAGTCCATTGTCTCAGAGATCGAAAAGATCTTTAATGACCTGGGTGTGAGNNGAGCGCTGCCGGTCTCCATGGAGATCTGGAGCAAAGCGCTCGAGACAGAGTTATGGCTAAGTTTCGAAACGGAAGCACGCGAATTTTGATCGCAACGGACGTTGCAGCGCGTGGGATAGATATCGCTGACCTGGATATGGTTTTTAATTTTGATATTCCCAAGCCAGACATTTATGTGCACCGAATTGGACGTACAGGGCGCGCAGGTAAGAAGGGGCACGCAATCACCATTGGTGCTCCTAGAGATAAGTCAAAAATAGAGGCAATTGAGGAATATACAAAGACTAAGCTTGAGAGAAAAGTTGCCCCCTCCAATCAGCAACTCGAAGCAGAAGTCGCTAAAAAAATTCTCAATGAAGATGCAAAGATGGAGACACTCTATATCTCAGGTGGTCGTAAAGAAAAACTTCGCCCCACTGACATTTTAGGTGCTTTGACTGGCGAGGCGGGGGGTCTGAAGGGTAGCCATATCGGTAAGATTGAGATTCACGATCGTTTCGCATACGTCGCTGTGTCTCGAAACGTTGCCCATCTGGCACTTGAACGTTTAAGAAATGGCAAAATTAAAGGCAGAAAATTTAAAATTGAGAAAGTCCGCTAACGCTTCTATTTAAACCAGGGCATCGCTGACCAAAAGTTTTCGGCTAAGTGAGATTGTCCGATACGTCCGGGATGAAAGCAGTCAACAGCCAAATGATCCGGATCCACTGACTCTTCGAAAAAACTCGGATCATAAATAGCATCAATTCCTACGAGCTGGGATCGAGCTTGATCTACTCCGATTTGAATCGCCGAATTAATGAAACGCACTCGATTCATTCGAAGTTCGTATTCGTCTTCAGTCTTCCAAACAACCATGTTCTCACATCCAGAATTGTAGACGGTTCGAAGGTGAGCACAGGTAAGCAATCCGTATACACGTGTTTGAAGAATGTGTTCTTTACCGAGATCGGGAATCTTCGGTGCTGGCGCTACAAAAATAGGAACAGGTTTGCCTCTTGGTCCAGCGATCTGTGCAAAAGCATCCTGTATTGAGTTTGAGATGTCCGCGGCTTCATTAGGCCTGTTTTCTCCACTTCTGCACGCATCATTGGCACCAATAGTCATCGCTATCAGGGCAATATGGTCATAAGAGGATGGAGAGATTTGATTGAGCGCATTCTTTAACTGTCTTTTGATGTCTGATACGTGAGCACCGCTCTCGGCCATGTTAATGACTTTAAGTTCAGGCTCTTTCTCATTTGATGGCCGGTTGTCTTTCAACCAACCATCTAATTTCTTTCGAACTGAATTGATTTCAGAACCACTGGCCCACGACCAACGCTTTTTGGATTCTAGCAGTGAGAGCGGTCTTAGCCCGTAATAGCTTAGGGGCGGATCTTCTGAGAGACGACTGACATTGCTGTTTTCAACTTGAGTGTTTCCAAACAGACCTGCAGTGATGGAGTCACCGAGTATAATCATGTATTTTGTCTGTCGTTTTTGTCGTTTACGTCCGAACGCATGACTATCCGCTACTGAGAACAGAGACAAAGTCTGAATAATAAACAAAATCAGAATAACTGGTAAAATTCGATTTTTCATAGTGATCTGTCCCCTTAGATTAAAGTATCACTCTTTTTGAACTGAATTTTCAAAAAATTTCATAACTGGCTGGACTGTAATACCTGATGCCGCACCCGACACGCGGTGAGCAAACGGAAGTCGTATTGCCATGGGTCGATCATAGGCTAAATAGAGATCCATCTGATTTTTGAAAGGAACTTTTCGATCGGCTTCTCCTAGAATCATAAAGAGGTCTTCGCGTTTTCGTCGACCAGATGCCCGCGGAGAAAAGTCTAATGCATCTGCCCGCATTGCTTGCTGAAGTCTTGGAAGATATTGCCGTGACACATCAGAGATATTTTCTCGCATCATGCGTCCTTCACGAAAACCCTTAACTTTGCGTTGAATACTGTAAGCCAATATCTCCGGAAAATTTCCTCCGGCCACATAGACTGCGGCAGACTTGATTCGAAGATCTACGCCTAACGCTAAGGCAGCGCGAATGCCACCTAGGCTTACTCCATATCCATGAATGCGGTTTGAATCGATTTCACTCCAAGTAGCAGCTAGATCAATCAATCTTCGCACCGAAATAGTGGTTGAAACTAGGGAAGCGTACAAATCGTCTAGGGTTCGTTCGGGATCAAATACGTCATTATCGATTGTAGAAATGAGAACATGATATCCCTCCCTGGCAAACCGTCTGGCAATCGTACCTTCTAGGGGTGAAAGACCAGTAATCGTCGGAAATAGTATGAGTAACGGCTTTGGGGTATTTCCTTTTGCTTTATAGTATCTGAATTTAGACCGACCATTGGATTGTTCGTAGGGCGAGGGTGTATGGCTAACGATAGACCCTTGATAAAGTGTGTAGTTTTTCCTTTTTTTGAGAACTTTTAATTCTTCAATATGTGTATTTGATAAATAATCAAAGTCGGATAAGNNGCCATAGGCCGACTGAAATGTTAAAAAACTTACGCAAACAAAAACATAAACAAAAAACAGAGAAATTAAACTTCTGAACTTCATGTTCCCCCCAAAATCCTCAACAAGCGTAACTGAAGTATTTGTAAAGAGGCAAGGGTGGCCCAAGGAGAAAGTTGAGTGTAGGTACTTGCCTACACTTTCAGTATGGAGCTAAACGCCCGAACTTTCAGGAAGATATACCGTTAATACCAGCGGATAGTGATCTGAGGGTAAGTTATACCGTTGCTGGAGCGACGTAGGTATTTCGTCTTCGATATTAAAAAAACTCTTATATCTGTAAGTATATGAGCTTGATTTGATAACCCTATCTTTTAGGTGGGGCGATACAAGAATATAGTCCAAAACTTGAGGGTAAGCTTTATCTGAAACATCAAAGTGCAGTAAAGATACTCGGTTTTCTAAAGAGGTTTGGATGATATCGTGAAAGTCTATGAGGTCTGTTTGCTTGAGTGCTTCAAGTTCTACGCTCGAAAGGTTTGAATTAAAATCTCCGCCAAGAATTATTGGTACCTCAGGGAACTGGCGACGAAGTTCATTGTAAAAGCTCGCCAATGCAATGGCTTCCGCCGTGCGTACATTTCTGCCTTTTAAATCTTGATCGGTACTGATTTGAGACTTGAGATGGGTCAAGAGAATGATGAGTGATAGACGTTCCTTTTCGTAAAGACGCAGCTCCGCTATATCTCTCGAAAATTTTGTCATGTATCTGGTTTGGTAAGTGACAACTTCGACAGGAGTATCTCTGTTTGATCGAGCTTCAGTTCGGAAGGGAAGTCCTTTTTTAACTAAGAATCCGAGATCTATATTTCGTGAAGAGTTACCTTCGACAAAGTAGCTATTATAGCGGCCTTGCAAGAAGTAATGATTGAAGTTGTCTAAGGAATCCTTACCGCCGACCTCAGTAAACATGTAGACGTCAGCATCAATATCGAGGATTGCCTGCGCGACTCCCCAAGTTTTGGCTAATGGTTTTTGAAACCGCTGAAACTGGGCCAAGGCAAATGACTTCCACATTTGCTCCGAAATATTCTCGAGATCCTGTCCGTCGTAATAGTCCATCTGGACGAACAGGTTCTCGAGGTTGTATTCGCATATCCTAAGCTGCCGTTCGATTTTTGACCTCTGTTTTGACATCAGTAATCACTTGTTCGCGTTTCTCAACCCAAGATCTCCATAGGCGATTGGCTACGGGTATGAGGGCGACCGCTATTACGCTTCGCACTATGCCTTTGCCCACGAAAGCTTTGAGAATTTTATAAGCACCATAATTTTTCATCAGACTCATGAGATATTTCCTCCAAAAGGATCTGTGGAGGTGCAAGCTCTATGCAGAGAGAGACAGTGTAGAGCTAGTGCAGGGATAGTTCAAATGTGGTAGATTCTAGATATGCCAGAAAATCATGTTCAGACCCCGTTTTCATTAGGTAACGTTTTGCGTGGGGTTTGTCCACATTGCGCAAAAGGTAAATTTTATCAGGGAATATTTTCGGTGAATCGAAGGTGCCCTGTGTGTAATTATAATTTCTATCCAGAGCCGGGCTTTTTTTTAGGGGCAATGATGGTTTCCTATCTCGTTACGGCGGCCCTCACGATTCCAATCGTCATCGCTCTTAAAGTCTCTGGCGCAAGTTTAACTACGCTTTTCGTGGCTCCGCNNCTATTTTGGTTACATCTGGAATACCGGATGACGTCTCGACTTGATGGAGTAGGTTCTCAGCATATCGCTCAATCGAAAAATCAGACTAAGAAGTAAGAGTTTTAGGATCGTTCTTTTCTAAGGCGATCAAATATTCTTTAGCCGTTAGGCCGCCGGCAAATCCACTGAGCTTTCCATTCGAACCAATCACTCGATGGCACGGGATCACGATGGAAAGTGGATTTTTTCCATTGGCTGATCCGACAGCACGACATGATTTTGGATTGCCGACTATCTCAGCTAGTTGCCGGTAGGAGAGTGTGCTTCCGTACGGAATATCTTGCAACGCACGCCATACTTTTTTCTGAAATTCAGTGCCTTCAGGTTGAAGAGGAATAGAAAATATTCGTCGCTGGCCTTTGAAGTATTCAGCCAATTGTTTCTTGGTCTCCAAAAAAATCGGATGTTCATGATCTGGGTTCATCTGTGCCAGCTTCACACGTCCCGGTTTGTCATCTGGCCAAAGCACTGCCATGAGCGCTTTTTCGTGAGCGACTAAAGTTAGTTCTCCGACCGGGGACTCGGTCCTTGTATACAAAAGTTTCATGGGAGCTCCTGTTCTGATGGCTTTGTTGCAAATTTATTCCAGAGATATATGGCTGCGTATGCACGCCAGGGTCTGACTCGTTCTAGATCTAGATCTTGGTACTGACGTAGTACTCGTTTTAAGATGAGGTCTGTACCAGGAAATGCGTCTGTGTCGGAGAGAGCTCTCATGCTGATATATTCAGCGCTCCAAACGCCGACCCCGGCTATGTTTAATAGTTGTTGTTTAAATATTTCTGGATTTTGTGTTCTTTCAAGGACGATATTTCCCGTACGCACTTTGTTAGCCAAGTCGCGAATAGTCTCACGTCGTTTTTCCGTAGTTTTGACCTGTGCTAAATCACACTGGGCAAGTATCGCAGGCGTTGGGAAAAGAAAAGATTCCTCACCTGTGAAAGGATCAAGTACTCGTTCGCCATAGTTTCTTACTATTTGACCTACTAAACTGCGTGCTTGCTTCACTGAGACGAGTTGGCCTAATACAGTTGAAATCAATATTTCAAAAGCATCCCAGCCACTCGGCAATCGCAAGCCTTGATCATTTTTGTAGAGTGAGTCGAGAAGAGGAATATCCGAAAATGAATTTGCGATGAGCAGCGGATCAGAGTCTAGATCAAACATTTTTCTTACATTTTGAGATACCTTATATAGACATCTGGTATCTGAGACCTTGATCTCTACGTTCAGCTCCGGTCTATTGGGCGATAGAGAAACCCGAAACGCGCCCACTTGATCAGAGATCTTAAAGACTCTCGAGTAAGAAGATTCGGAGATTTTTTCAGTGCTCTCAATCTGGTGACGCCTATAATAATCCAGAAGGTGATCCCAATGGAGCGGGGGACGATAAGGGAGTGCGAGTTGTATTGTAGGATTGGAGACACTTCTTGGTCTGGTGTTGGACCTGATCTGAGTGGGGCTCGCATGAAACTGTTTTTTTACGGCATCATTAAATCTACGAAGAGACCTAAATCCAGCTGAAAAAGCGATTTCAGCTACAGGAAGTGAGGTCTCGTAGAGTAGCTTTCGAGCAAAATTGAGCCGGTTGAGATCAAAGATTTGCCGTGGTGTTTTTCCAAACTCATCCTGAAACAGTCTACGAAGGTGTCTGGCGCTTACCCCGAGGTGATTAGCAAATTGATCTTCATTTTGATCGATGAAACCATTCTGGGAAATCAGCTTAAGGGCGCGGTCGATTGTTGTATTTTTACCGTTCCAAGCCGGACTTCCCGGAGCACATTCGGGCCTACATCGCATGCAGGGTCGGTAGCCAGCCTTTTCTGCTAATAAGGCATTACGAAAAAATTCCATGTTTTCTCGTTTAGGTTTGGCCGGACAAATAGGACGACAGTAGATACCTGTGGTTTTTACGCCTATGAAAAACTTACCGTCGAAACGATAGTCTCGGGCAATGACTGCTTGATAATAGATGTCCCTCTGTCTCATGGTAAGTCGACACTATCCTAATTTGAAGGTGTTGACTCGCCATTTTCGGACATGATCGAAAATGGCTGCTTTTAAAAAGCTTTTGATTGCTTTGGTGAATTAGATCATGATCGTGAGATGCGAACAATCGAGGGTAAGAAGGCACGAGTTGCTTTTATTTTTGTGACTATTTTGCTGGATGCCATCGGTATGGGCATCCTGATTCCGGTGCTGCCGGATGTTCTAAGAAGGTTCACTTCGGATCCGAGTCTCGTATCTGAATATTATGGTTATTTTATCGGTTCCTACGCCTTTATGCAGTTTATTGCCTCTCCGGTGCTGGGTTCTTTATCGGATCGTTTTGGACGTAAGCCTGTCCTCCTGATCTCGTTACTCGGAGCAGGAATTGATTACGTCATCATGGCTTTTGCTCCCAGTCTTTGGATCTTGTTCTTGGGCAGGGCGGTCTCTGGTTTAACTGGGGCAAGTATTACGGTCGCCTCATCCTACATGGTCGACATCAGTGATGAGAAAGACCGTTCGGTCAATTTTGGGATGATTGGTGCTGCATGGGGTGTAGGTTTTATCGCTGGTCCCATGTTAGGTGGACTTTTAGGGGAGTTGGGCGCCGTTGCGCCTTTTCTTCTGGCTGCTGGGTTTAATATTCTTAATTTTATTTTTGGGGTTTTTGTTCTGCCCGAATCTTTGCCTCCAGAAATGAGGCGAGAGGTGAGTTTAGATAAACTCAATCCGCTGAAGTCTATTATCAAAATTATCAGGCCGTCTCCATTTGTACCTCTGATCTGGATTTGCTTTTTACTCTCGGTTGCCGAGCAAGTGCATCCTGTGAACTGGACACTTTACACACAGTTGAAATTTGGTTGGTCTACCAGGCAAGTCGGTTTATCTCTTTCATTTGTCGGCCTTGTCGTCGCAATCTCACATGGGCTCTTAACTCGGGTGTTGATTCCTAAATTGGGTGAAAAAAGGGCACTAGGCATCGGGATCATGCTGTTTGCGTTGTGCTATGTCCTATTCGGCTTTGCCACCCAGGGATGGATGATGTACGCCATCATGATTTTGTTTTCGATTACAGGTATCGCTATTCCGGCCCTTCAATCGATTGNNCCCGCCAATGAACAAGGTGAGCTGCAGGGAAGCTTGGTTTCACTCGGGAGTGTCTCTGCTATCGTCGCACCGCTCCTGTTTACTTCCCTTTTCGTCAGTTTCACTCGGCAAGGATCAGCTCTGTATTTTCCTGGAGCAGCTTACCTGGCTGCTGGGGTGATCTGTTTATTTACGCTCTTGATTTGGGTAATGCGAGGTCGTGACGTTACTTAATTGTGTTTGTGCTGGATAATTGGCGATTAAATTGGCAAAGATGATAGAAGACTATGTTGGCTGGATTTCTTAAAGCATTTCTTTCTCTTTTTGTTGCTATGGACGCCCTGGGTGCGTTGCCTTTTGTTATGACCCTGAGTCGAGATATCTCTCAGGAGGACAGGCGACGTCNNTTTCCGAGTAGCTGGAGGCATCCTGCTTCTGGTTTTTGCCGTGCGTGACTTAGTTTCCCAGGAAGTGCATCAAGGAGCGCCGGCCCCGGTTCGACTTGGGATTGTTCCGATTGCTATTCCGCTCATCATGGGACCTGCAGCGCTGGCCACTTTGTTACTCAGCGTAAAGGAGTTTGGTGGGACCATCACTTTTTTAGCGCTGATTAGTAATCTCGTCGTCGTGTGGGTCTTATTTTCACAAGCCTCATGGATTGTAAAAAAGGCAGGCAAAGAGGCGAGTGATGCAATTGCTAAGATCTTTGCCTTGTTACTTGCTGCCATTGCCGTGATGCTGATCCGCCATGGTATTCGCGGAATGATTGCAGGATAAAAATCACTCAANNACTCAATAAAAAAGTAGCGTCTAAAAAATGACGCTTTTCAATCAGCCGTTTGCCATTCATGATGTCTTTTTCAAACCCTATCAAGGAGATAGTTCTCATGAAAAAGATATTCGCCCTTCTCTTGTTACCCCTGCTTGCGTCCTCGGCACATGCCCTAGAAGTGACTGCACTAGGTGGTTTACACTTTGGTAGAACCAATTTAGAAGCGCCTCCTGTCGAGATTAAAACTAAAGCTGGTCTGACCCTCGGAGCTTTAGTGAACTTCGATGTAGCTCCTATGATCGGAGTCGAGACAGGGCTACTGAGCAATGGGAACAAGACTGAAACGACCATAGGTTCATCAAAGACTGAAACTACCTATCGTTCTTTGGAAATCCCGGTCCTAGCTCGTTTCTCGATTATCGATATAGTGAGCGTGGGTGGAGGTCTCTTCTTTGAAAGATTCGGAGATTCTACAACCAAAGCTGGAAATACAGAAATAAATGCTAGCTGGTCAAGTAATGGATTTAAGAATACCACCCTTGGTCTCAAGTTAAATGCTCGTTTGGGTTATCCTGTGGCTCCACTGATTAAGGCCATATTTGATGTTTCATACAAGCATGGCTTGACAGACCGAGCTGAATCCGAAGTCAACGTAAAAGACCGCGCATTGGCTTTTCTGGTTGGAGCTTCATTCGGGTTCTAAGCAGAGATCTATAAAG
>DBAE01000134.1 GCA_002291495.1 Bacteriovoracaceae bacterium UBA1018
CTATGAAAGAAATATTGAAGCACTACCCGCCATTTTCGCAGTGCTATACCCCTCGCGTTTCACCTGCCCATCGTCCGACTGCCCTAGCCACCATTACTTTTCGTGCTGAACGCGGCCCGCGCGGTGGATTACGAAACGTGCGCCTTTCTCACATCGATATTAAGGCAAAAACACGTGCTGGCTGCCGAATTGAAATCGTAGGCGATGTCCGTGAAGGTCGTGCCATTAATCTTCTGCATTTTGCGCAGAACTGGAACCATTTTGGCCAAAAATCAAACACTGAACGAAGTTACGGAATTACTGAACGTGTCGAACTCCCGCCGACACAAGCCCTCACCTCGCAAAAGCTCTACTTGGGCTGTTTAAACACCAAACGTAAGCAAAACATGAGGGGTGAACTTCACATCGCCTACCGGGCAAAAGCCTATCGCAATATCGATCGTGTACGCCTGATCAATAGCACACTCAGAGACGCAAAATTAAAAGCCTGTCTCATGAGCAAACTCAAAGACGAAAACCTCTTTTATCCAACCTCTCCCCATGAACTAGGACGAGAGCACCGAGGAGTACTCACTGTGCAGCAATATGCATCGGGCGAGTCCTTTGTGGATGTACGCACTGAAACAATGTAAGTGTCTATCTTTTGGACAGTCTTCTGGACAGTCTTTGGGACTGTCTAATTGACAGCCTTTTAGACAGTTTTGACGAAATCTTCTCGACTGTGTCGCGTTTTTGCGCATTTTAGCGATTTCTTTTTTAGCCAAACCTTTCTCAATTTATTAAATCCATATAATATATAAATAGAACTTCGGGGGAAGTAATCCATGCGCAAATTTGGACTCTTTGGTTTTGCATTAGCAAGTCTCATGTTCACATCTCACTCTCACGCGAAGGTCCTTGAAACCTACGCGAGCGCTGTCGACTTTAGAGACGAACGAGATGAGAGTGGCTCTTGGTATTGTAAAGTTTTGTACAAAGGAAAAGAGCACTGCGCAATCGTCAACAGTCGCTGCACCAAAGAGAGAAAAGTTAAAACCGAAGCTGAACGCCTTGAGCGCGATCTTATGATCAATATCCAAGGTGGTTGCACGGTCGTGATGGCTCCAGCGCCTGAAGATCCAGCATTCAAAGAATACCGCGCAAAGATCGCTGACCTAGAATCAAGACTAGCCCTCTGCGCCAAGAAAAATAAAGAACTCCAACTGAGCCCTGAAGCAGCTCACCGTGGCAAGGGCAATAAAAAGGTCACAGATCAAATCGAGAACGCTCAAGCGATCGTCTCAAAGTCGTCCAAGTCATCAAACTCAAGCAGCGCAGCGAGCGCCGATGGCGACACAGGCCCATCCCGCAGGTAATCGAGCTCAACAAATACTTTCTCCCCAACTGGGAAATAAAAGAGCGCTTTGATATAGGGTATCGGATTGCCCAACCCTTTCCCAACAAAGGCTCCACAAATGAACCAAGCATCCCAGATCGACCAGATCCGTACTCAACTGTCTCAGCAACGCGCTAATGACCTTGCAGAGCAAATTGATAAAACTGGATTAGGAGATCACCTCTGCCTCATCTACGAAACGGCTGAAGAACAACTCGCCGCTGTTGTCCCGTACATTCAACTGGGGCTCGAGAGAAACGAATACTGCGCTTACATCGTGGATGACCGAACCCTCGAAGAAGTCCAAGGCGCACTGATCTCTGCCGGCATCGATGTGAAAAGCGCCATTGCCCGAGGGCAACTTTCGTTTCTAACTAAGCGTGAAGCTTACTTAGAATCCGGCGCGTTTGATCCCCATCTGATGATGAATTTTCTCGATCATGCCGTACATGAAGCTGTCAACAAAGGCTACACTGGCTTTCGTGTCGTTGGAGAGATGACCTGGGGACTTGGCAATGAATGCGGCTGTGATCGCCTGATCGAATATGAAAACTTACTCAATGAATTTTTCCCAGGCAGTAAAGCTACTGCGATTTGCGCCTATAACAAAAACCGTTTTTCGCCCGAAATGATCCGAGACGTCTTACGCACTCACCCGATCGCCATCTTAGGCAATGAAGTTTGCGATAATCTCTATTACGAAACTCCAAAAATGATCTTAGGTGAAGAGTCCGTCGCTAAGCGCACGGAATGGATGATTCAAGGACTTAAGCGCCACAGAAAGACCGAGCGCTCCTTAGAAAACGCGATCCAAGTGAGAGATAACTTTCTCTCGATCGCTAGCCACGAACTCAACACCCCGGTCACCTCACTCAAACTCCAAACTCAAGGGCTATCACGACTCTTAAGATCGACACCGCCGGGCGAATCCATCCCGCGTGAAAAGCTAGAAAATAGCCTACAAACCACTGAGCGACAAATCCATCGACTCTCAAAACTGATCTCTAACCTGCTTGATGTTTCAAAAATTGGATCTGGAAAATTGAGTCTCGATACCGAACACCTCGAGCTCAACGACGTCGTCACCCAAGTGATCGAGCGCACCTCAGAACTTGCGCGAGCTGCGGGCTCACCCGTCGAATTTAAAGTCCACGATACGATCACTGGCACCTGGGATCGCTTTAGGCTTGAGCAAGTTTTTATTAACCTCATCACAAACGCCCTGAAGTATGGTGACGGTAAGCCCATTGAGATCGCTCTAGGCATCGATAATCACTGTGCCCAAGTCTCTATCCGAGACTCAGGCATTGGCATCGCAAAAGAGCATTTGGAGCGTATCTTTGAGCGCTTTGAAAGAGCGATCCCTGCAAGCACCGTGAGTGGTCTCGGACTTGGTCTCTACATCGCACGTGAGATAGTACATGCACACGACGGCAATATCGACGTTGATAGCAAAGTCGGCCATGGATCCACTTTCACCGTAAAACTCCCGATTAAACCTGGGCTTTCTTGCGCAGTGACTCATTAAGGTCGCCTTGCTGCACACCCCTCCTCTGTGCTATCATCAGAGGTCTGGGGACGTACTGGTTTCGACGTAAGTACTGATGCCTCAGATGCATGTCGAGGGGTCGTAGGCCTCGTAAAAAACGGCACACTGTAATTGCAAATGACAATTACGCAATGGCTGCTTAATCTCTAGTAGATATAAGTACCACGTCCTACCCGGCCGCGCCCGTAAGCTAGGCTAGGACGACATTGATCGGGCTAGATTTTCACTTCTTGCAGATGGGTGATTATCGAAACTAAAGTCTGCAGCGGATATACGAAGTTTGTCGGTAGACGTCGTATGTCTAAGCTTAAACTACCTGACTACACATGTAGACTCTGTGGTTGATGCCTTTCGGACGAGGGTTCGATTCCCTCCGTCTCCACCACTTTTAAAAAAGCCGTACTCCGTAAAGGAGTACGGCTTTTTTAATTTTGGCAGGACAAAGGTTATCGAGGGACTCCGAGTCTCGTTACCACTCGCTCTCGTCCACGCATCGCAATTATTTTAAAACGTTTAGTTTTAAAATAATGCGCTTGCGTCCCTCCGTCTCCTGAGGGAATCGAACGCGAGAAAAGCGGCCGCGGAGCAATCTCCAGTGGAGATTACGACGAGGCAAGCCGAACACGATGTTCGGTTTAGCTTCTCGAGGTGAGGCTACGCATTTGATGAGCGTGAAGCGAAAAAAATAAGTAGCAGATTCCCTCTCCCCTGTTTTTAGGTACTCGAGGGACTCCGATAATTAATAAAAATCCCCTTATTTCCATACGTTATGCACTTGAGTGTGCTGGATTTTTTGTTTGATAAAATATATCCGAGTAAAGTGTAGTTGAGTAATTCGAATTTAATGTATAACGACGCAAATGAAGCGGGTCAGATTACTTGCACTCATTATTTTGCTTTCTTTAAAAGCCTACTCGCAAGATGTGAGTGTTACAAATTTAAGCGAACTTCCATCAAGCGGCATGATTACTTCTGCTGATACAACATGGGCAGGTTGGAACTGGCCCTATGCAGAAGGTGGCTTAAACTCAAATCAGAATGATTTGCTTTCTCCGTTAAAAAAGATTGAACTGATCACTAAAAATACACTTAGCACCACGGATGACATTCCAAGCAGCCCGCGTAACTATTCTTGGTGGATGGGATATTGCGACGCAATTGTCAGTGCTTCAGCAAACTATTCCTGTGAACCATCATCTGTAGATTTTCAATTAGATGATCGCACTATTCATTTTAATCGAGAAGAAATGAAAGGCGTGATTGCATACTTTTTTCNNAAATTATTGATCCACTCATTTTCCATCTCGCACTCACCAATATCGTGGGTATTGAGATGAAGCCTTTAGGATTCGTTTTTGGCGGAGCTCCAATCGAAATTCATGACCATCTGATTACTAGTTATAAATCAGAGTACTCTAAAGAGCAAAATGGGACATTAATCTTTGTAACAACCGTTTGGTACGCACCCGAAATGCCAGAACCCACTCATGACTTAGCGACTGCGGGAACAAAAAAAGAAGTTACCTTCCGTTACCAATTGAGTGTTGATACAAATGGAAATTTATCAGAAAGTCGATCAAACAAATGGATTTCTTCTGAAAATCCAAAGATCCTCTGGGTTCCTCCAAAATATCGAGTTGAATATGATGAAAACGTTCCCTCTGCGATCAAGCAACTGATTATAAAATCACTTGAACATTGCCATTCATGTAGAGATTGAAAAAATCATAGACGGCTGGCATTTTCTGAACTTCAGAGGCTTGGATTTTCGAGGTGAGGCTACGCATTTGATGAGGGTGAGAACTAAAAGACCGTCGGCTAGGCGATGGAATCCCATCTCACTGCAATGAGACGGCTTATTTTCCTACTGAAACATCTAGAACCTTGATCGGTCTCGTCAGCACTTGATGCTTAGCGGGATAGAAACTCGACGTTCTTCTAGCANNGAGATCAACGAAAGTAATCCCGGGTTGATTGAGCGCCCCCTCCTTCGAAATCCCACTAAACGCACCTTCGTGGGGAGTAATAGCCGCGGATTGCCCATAGTGATTCCAACTCGGCGTAGGGTTACCGACGGTTCCGGTGAGGAGCACATAGGCATGGTGTTCGACAGCTCGAGCTTGCGATGTCCAACGCACGCGGTTTAGTCCTGCTTTTGACTCTGTCATCGAAGGGATGAACAAAACTTCAGGCTGATCCTTTACTAAAGCGTTTGAAATCCCAGGAAACTCAGAATCATAGCAGATGAGAATCGAGAAACTTCCCCAGGGACCTTGGAAAACCTTGAGTTCCTTACCACCGCTGAATCCATTCTTTACTTCCCAGGCCGTGGGAAATAACTTGTCTTGTGTCACTTTAGTACCATTCGGAAAAGCCATGAACGCAGTATTGTAAAGTCTTCCATCCCGGAGCAAAGGGCCTGAACCAGCAAGGATAGTAATCTTGTTACGACGACTTAGACTGACCACTTCGCTGAAAAACTTTTCAGTAATCTGGGAGGCGATTTCTTTTAGTACCTCTGGCTCACTGACTTTAGTTTTCTTTGGCCAAGCATCCAGCACGAGATGTTCCGGAAATACGACCACATCGGCACCGTTTGCTTTTGCTTCGACAACGTATTTTTCCGTTTTTTTTATGATTCCCTTAAGATCTTGATCGCTTTCAATGGGATACTGAACGAGCGCAAATCGAGTTACCTGAGCGCTTAGCGCTTCCGTGGGCCTCTTCTCTAAAGCGGAGCATCCTGAAAAGAAACTCAGAACCGATATCGAAACAAAGAAAGTCATCCAGTCAAAAGCATGATTATTTGGAGAGACGGCACGTTCAATTTTCTTAAAAATTCGGTCTTGATCGTGTTTCGCATTATCGGCTCCACAGTCTTTCATTCGAAACTCGACACTCATAGCCTTACACTCTACAGCGACTTCGATCGGGCGTCCAGCGCCGTACTTGGGTCATGTAGTGAATCTCTTTGACTTCAAAGTACAGCGATAAGCAGCTAAAAATAGGAATTTAAAACCGCCTTAGCTACTCTAGCCAAGACGTAACCATTTCCAAATTTGACGACTTGGAACTACCAGCTTAACCTATGTCTATATGAAAATAATCCGTTCGGATCTGACGTGGGCTGTTGATCAAGGGATAATTACCACCACTCAAGCAGCATCCCTCTGGGAAGCTCTTACAAAAAGATATGAGCACCAGCCTCGATTCACTTTCGGACATATCATCTATTATCTAGGCGCCTTATTAGTCATTTCTTCAATGTCCTGGTTTATGGTTACAGCTTGGGAAAGGCTTGGGGGTGGAGGCATTTTCGTGGTGTCAGCATCCTATGCCGCCTTGTTTTGCATAGCAGGTAGGAATCTCTGGCAGAAACCTGCGTTCAGGATTCCGGGTGGCCTTTTATATACTGCGGCAGTGTGGATGACTCCACTTGCAGTTTATGGGTTTCAAAGAATGCTAGGATGGTGGCCACAAGGGGACCCCGGCACTTACCGCGATTATCACATCTGGGTAAAAGGCAGCTGGTTCTTTATGGAGGTTGCAACAATTTTGGTAGGCGCTCTGGTGCTGAGAAAAGTAAAGTTTCCGTTCATCACTTTTCCGATCGCGTTTGCCCTTTGGTACATGTCTATGGACCTGACTCCACTACTCTTTGGAAAAACCGAATTTTCCTGGAATGAGCGCAAGTGGGTATCCGTTGTCTTTGGCGCCACCATGCTGGTCGGCACTTACTTTATTGATCGAAAAACAAAGGAAGATTTCGCGTTCTGGGGTTACTTGTTTGGTCTCCTTGCTTTCTGGGGTGGTCTGTCGGCGATGAACTCGAACAGCGAGCTTGGGAAACTGATTTATTGCCTCATCAACCTGTTCCTAATCTTTCTCTCTGTTTTCTTGGGGCGCAAGGCATTCGCGGTCTTGGGTGCCATCGGAATGTTTGGCTACTTTGGACACCTCGCGCACTCTGTTTTCAAGGACGTCATCCTATTCCCTTTTGCACTCAGCCTTTTAGGGATTTTTGTGATCTTCCTAGGGGTCACTTACCAGAAGAACCAAGAACGAATTGAAAACTGGTTCATCCGATCTCTGCCGGAAACGTTACGTAAACTGCGACCTTTGAAAAGGTGTTAGCGGCAATCATCTGAAGTCCCTTTCAACGTGTGCTATTAAGCGTGTGCGGTCGATTCATGGACTCCAATATTTGACTGTGCTTAAATCTAGAACTCAACTATCTTTACCTTCCAATCGAAAGAGGCCATGAACCCTACTCTCCCTAAAGTTGAAAGTGATAATAGCGACAGAGCTCCTACGCCGCTAGCACCTGCTCATCGCAATAACGTGATCGATTTTCTTCGAGGAATTTCCATCTTGTTAGTCGTGATGCGACACATGCAGATCAGGATCCCTTTTGAGAAAACGCCACTTCTTCAAGACCTTCCGAAACCCATTTGGAGCTTTCTATTTAAAAGCGGATCCGAAGGAGTGCGGATCTTCTTTGTCATTTCTGGCTTTCTCATCACACTGCATACGCTTAAGCGCTGGGGCAGACTAGATCGAATCGAAATTTCGCGTTTTTACCAAATGCGTTTTGCCCGCATTGCACCCTGCCTCTTGGCTCTTCTGGGAGTCCTATCGGTTCTACACTTTCTGAAAGTGGAACATTATACGATTCAGGAGAGTGTAGTTTCCCTGGGGCGAGCGCTATTTTCAGCACTGACCTTTCACCTCAACTGGATTGAAGGAAAATACGGATATCTACCCGGAAATTGGGATGTTCTATGGTCACTCAGCGTCGAAGAAATGTTTTATCTCTTCTTCCCAACGATCTGCCTCTTTTCCCGCTGGCGATGGTTGCCTTATTTAATTCTTGTCGCTTTTGTGGTGTTAGGCCCACTCTCTCGCATCCAGTATGCGTCGAATCCAATCTGGCAGTCTAAAGCATACCTAGCGGGAATGGACTCCATCGCTCTAGGTTGCCTGACTGCGCTATTTGTATGTAGGCGGGAGATCACAAATCAAACTGCAAAAGTCTATGCCGTAGTAGGTGGCCTCATTTGCGTCGGAATGTTGCTCTTTAAGCACGAAGCTGAACTGCATCGGGTTTCGGCTCTCGGACTCAGTCCGACTCTGCTCTCTTGCGGCGTAGCGTTTTTGCTGATTGCAAGTTCAAGACTTCAGTTTCGAAGTTTATCCTATCAAATACTGAGTCCGGTCATTTGGTTTGGTCGAGTGAGTTACGAAGTCTATCTGACCCATATGTTTGTCGTCTTCACGGCGACATCTCTCTTTCCCATTAGCTCGTCGAACTGGGTATATGTTGAATTGTTGGCAGTGATTAGTGTGTCCGCAGTGATCGGCCATCTGATCGAAAGTCGATTTTCTGCTCCGGTCAACCTGTGGCTACGAACTGGTTTTCCGAGGGCGTCACTCTTATTTGCCAGAGCTCAAATAGATACTTCGAGATAATCCATTCATGTGACGTCAGCCGCCCAGGACGGTGACTCGTGTTGGGGTGAGCCGGCGCATTTGATGAGCGTGAAGCGGAAAAATTAGTGGTGGGTTCTTTCCTCTGTTTTGCTTAGGTTATTGAGAGACTAAGAGTCTCGTTATCACTGGCTCTCATTCACGCATCGCAATTATTTTAGAACGTTTAATTTTAAAATAATGCGCTTGTGTACCTCTGTCTCTAGCGAGCTAAACAGCAGGTAGACAACGAAAGCAAAGCACAGAAAGGTTTTCCCTTTGATATTTCAATTTTAGATACCGTGAGGATTGAGGGAGTCAAACCGGATTAAATTATAAAACCAAAAACAGGTGCCGCAATAAGTCGCAAAAAACCTCGCGAGCCCAAACCAAATTGGAAGAATCTACTCGGGAATGCCGAAGGTTTTATTTCTAGACAGACAATCAGCTTAGCAATTGGAAGGCGCTTAATGTCATTTCCCCATACCCTTCCAAGTAACGCAAAAAGACCGATATAGCATCCTTCTATAGTAATTAGGCGAGCCAGATTACAAAGAAAGTACTAGTGCGATAAACGAGGACTAGTTCTTCAAGCAGGAAAAGACTACTCTTCAACCTCGAGAGAAAGGTTCGTCTCCACGTGTCTAACGCCCAAGGGGGACATGATTACTATTCCGGTCTTATCGTTGTAATCTAGAAGCCTCTTCTTATGTAGAGCTGCAAGCACTTTCGACTTGAAAAGCGAAGAATTGGTATATTCGACCCACGAACAAAGCTGGTCATCTTTCGCTCCTGAAGGAGGACAGGAGTAGAGCAATAGTAGAACCTGCTCCCACTTTTTTAGATTTGGATCCAAGACCCTTTTTCCATGGCTTGTACTCCAGACGACTGGTGTTGTGCGTTCAATAATTAACTCAACGGCTTCCGTCGCTGCTTCAGTGGTTACACCGTGAAAAATTCGAACTAGTTCTGCCAAGAGCCATTTGGAAATAGAAAGGACGACTTCTGAATCCATTCGATTCGAATCCACGTCTCCACCAACGTGGCCAACACCTCGATTATTTCTAACTTCGTAAAGCGAAATCAACATCCTGGGAATCTGAATCCGAACTGACCTGGGAAACTTATTCTGGTCGGCATTCTCGAAATCCCTGCATGCTTGTACCATATTCGCGGGCTTATACGGTTTGACGACAAAATTGCCGTCCACGTGCCCCTTCAATATCGTGTAAACTACTTCACTTAGCCTGCCGCCATCCAGCTCAGCGGGCTCCCATCTATCTTCGCGGTAGTTTTTCAACAGCTTGTTAAACTCGGCGATGAGCGCTTCCCGCAAAGTGGTCGGAATACTTTTTAGTATCTCATCCTTTTTCATTGTTTGAGTTTAGCCTTGCGTTTCTTTCGGGAATTAGTATTCGCAGAACTCGCCTTTTGACGGCCAGGAAGCGCATCTACAAAATTTTGCCCAAAATAAGAAAGGTGATGCATATGGCTCGCTTTTCCACCTTTTACAAAGAGGCCCGCCTTTTTCGCATTCCTCATGTCGAACGCAAAATTTACGGCATCAAAATTACGTCTCGCCTCACCAAAAATATTCTCGAAGTCCTTCTTCGAGTGCTTCTGGTCACCTCTAACAATCTCACGAAATCGAGCCGCAACAGCTAATTCCTCCTGTTTGTTCTTTGGATCTTTGGCAGCAAAATATCCTACTGGGTCACTTAGATTCCCCGTTTCTACACGGGGAAGAGGGAGAGAATCTCTAGGAGAATGCGTGGCATTCCCAGGAACAGGAACTGGATCATTTCCAAACAGGGTAGCCACAGCACCAAGAACCCTCGTAATGTCTTGTGGAGATAAATCCTTCAGCAATTCGTAGACTTTTCCCACCAATACGCCGATATTATCGACTGTCATGCCCTTCTCCGTGCTGATGCGCCCGGAAGGCAGCGCGGTTTATAGTTTTAAAAAGTTCTTCAGTCCTACCGTCGGAATAGTTCATTTTGGACTTTAGTGATTTTTCACAGAAACAGGCATACCTATATAACGACACATCGTCGTCTGCCGGACATTGTTGTTTATACCAGCGGAAAAACAACACACTCAATGGGTAAGTTACATTTAAAGAACGAAGGCGATTATAATACCACATTTGAAAATTCTGTTTGCGCGCCGCCACGCCTCCACTACAGACTTCTTTTTGGGTCTTCGAATCAGACTGGACGGACTTGAGAGCCGCGGCCCTAGAGGGTAAAGAGTCTGATTTCCGCCGATTCTAACGGGAATCAATTTTCAATCAATTCCATTAAGAATACTGAATTTTGTCCGATACTAATTTGGAGTTACAGCAGAAATGAACGTGGCATATTCTAGACGAGGATAAAGATGAACGGCAAAGTAAGAATCAAATTTGGTGCAATGGAAATTGATTTTGAAGGTTCAGAACAGTTTTTGAAGGATGAATTTCTCGAAATGATCACGACTATTTATGGCTTAGCAAAAGAATCAGGAGTCGATCTATTTCAGAATAGTATTCGGCAATCTGAAACCAATTCTTTTGTCAACTCAATTGGTACGATAGGAATGAACACCGTAGCACAAAAGCTATTGGCAAATAATGGTCCAAGTCTCACCTTGGCTGCCGCGGTAAAGCTGGATGTCGTCGATAAGAAGTCAAAATTTACGAGTAAAGAAATACTTGCTGAGATGAGAAAAGCCACTTCTTACTTTAAAAGCTCGTACTCAAAAAATTGCGCCACAAATATTTCGTCCCTGATAAAATCGGGGAAATTAAATGATGTAGGTTCAGGATACTATTCAATACCTGCAACCCTAAAAGGCGAGTTAGCTAATAAACTAAAATAACACGAACGCACATCAATAAATAATATAAGAAACCATCTCCTGATTTGATTCGATTTCTTGTACCGGACTTATTGAAAAAATCAATCTCTCCATTCATCGCCACGCGCACGCGAAAGCCATTGGGGAGTTTTACAAAATTAGACTTGTAACCACTGGCTCCGTACTTAGACAGTGGGATCTTTGCACTCACTTGGATCAGCGCATCCGCCGCAACGCCATCGCATAGACCTACGCCCTGCTTGCTTGCCAGTTTTCTGACCGCTGGTAATTGAAGTAGCTCAAAGAGGGCCTTGGGTGGTGCCACGCAAGAGTCGACCACTTGCGACGCAGCACCTACATGGGTCGCGACCATCAAAGGCACTAGAGCTAGGATATAAAGGCTATGGAACATGCAGTCTCCCTGTCCTTTTATCGGACAAAGAGAGGGTGTTCTTTATTTCGAAGCGTTCGGTTTAGATTCTTGAGGCGAGGCTACACACTTGGTAAGCATGATCATAACTTATTGTATTTATTATTGAATTACTAACTTGTATTATTGTTGACGGTTATAATCAACTATTATATAACGTCCTCGCTCTATATTGTACTGAAGATTCGGGATCGATAGATGGAGCCAGCTGACAAAGAATGGATTTTTATCCATTGGATTCAGAGTTACGGAGACCTTATGAAGAAAATTGTAATCCTATTGTGCGCAGTAATATTACCAGTCGCTATCGTCCACGCCGAAGAGCCCGTCGAAATTTTTTGCCATGGAACAGTTGGCGGGAAATTTACAGACTCGCTTCGCATTCGCCAGAATAATCTCGAACGTGAAAGAGCGGAAGTTTTCAGTTCATTCGATGGCACGCTAGGAAGAGCCTCAAATGCAGGCACGTTCGCAAGAGAACAAGGAACGTTTTCTCGCGTTGGAAATTTCGTCTTCGTAAATAAAGTCTCAACTGCAGGAAAGTTATCAGTGGTCGTTGATTTAGATTCAAAGATGGCCGTTGCGAAGGGCTTAATTAACTACGCGGATATGGACGAAACTGGCTTCGATCAGGACGAGATTACATTGTGGAAAGGTCGTCTGACCGATGCCCAGAATCAAGATCTACCTGTAGCGTTCGTTTGCGAATAATTAAAACTCACGACCAGACTTGATCAAACAAGTACAAGTCGCGCGGGTATTCGTATCCAGCTAGGGGTTTACCTTTTGAAAATCTCCAGACGTGAACGGTACGGAGTTCAGTCTTCTTGCCACCTCGCTCAATTTTCTGAGTCGCAAGCACTGTCGCATGAAGATCGCTCGAAAGAATGTCGTGAATTTCAAGTGAATGGCTTCCACCCGATAGTTCCTTGAGTTGCAAAACAAACTCTTGGATAAACGTAGACTTCGTAAATTTACCAGCAATTTTACTTTTTCCTGGAACTTGAAAGGTAAAAGCGTCGTCGCAAGCATCAAGCGCGGAAGCAAATTCTCCGGCAGCAAGCTGAGCATAAAGCTTCTCTAATAAGACCACGTGAGGATGTTTATTCATGGGTTTACTCCTTCTTTGCGGATCACTTCAACGATGAGTTGTTCGCCTTTTTTCATTGCTCCTGGCAATTGGATCCCAGTGCGTTCTCGACTCCCGGGCGTGAGTTTCTTGACCAAGAACTGAAATGGGAGGCCCTCTTCGACGAAGAGCTCGGCATAGCGCTCATCGATCGTTGACCAGTCTTGATCTAAGTAAGCAGATACCCGGACAGTCGGCACATCGCTATTTTTCAAATATTCAAACGTATTGTCTTTGATTTCGACGGTGATGTCGTTCGGACTTGAACTTCCAATGGTTGAACGCAGCGTAACAATAGGCATAACCGCTTATCGTTCGGAATGAAGTGTTTTGTCAAGGCATACCCATCTAAGTCTTAGGTAAAACTCAGAGTGGATTTAAATATAGGTGATAGATATCCATAGGCAAAAGCCGTAACTTTCATCCCGCTTTTCGCCTAAAATGCATCGCCTGCGCGCCCGATTTGAACCCCTGCGTTGACAGAAGCTCGAGATGTCGCGCACTCGAAAGCCCATGAAACAAACTCGGCCCGTGGCCACTGATGACGGGATGGACGACGATGCGATACTCGTCAATGAGCCCAAACTCCTCAAGCGCAGTCGCGAGCTTCGGTGCGCCAACGAGCACTCCCCGCTCGGTCTTCGTTTTTAGTGCTAAGATCGCTTCGCGAAGGTCACCCTCAACCTTGATCGTGTTCTGCCACGGAAAGTCGCTTCGCGAATTCGACACGACGTACTTGGCCTTAGCTTCGAGCTTCTGCGCCCATTCGCGCATCGCACGCGGCGCCTTTTCATCACGTGCCACAGCAGGCCAGGCTCCCTCCATCAGCTCGTAGGTGTTGCGACCAAAGAGCATCGCGCCACTCTGATCCATGAGCTTAGTCCAATAGTCGTGCAGCTCATCGTCAGCGATCCCCTGATTGTGATCGATACATCCGTCCAAAGTCACGTTAAGACCAAAAGTGAGTAAACCCATGATGTGAAATTTACTTGAAGCTTGCCTAGCAGGCAATCACCGAATCGGGCTCACACGACGTATCAACCCTTCTGACGAAGAGCTCCGCCTAGGTGAGCCTTAGACTTGCGAAAGCCCCTGCCTCAATCCAAACTCCTGGGCAA
>DBAE01000007.1:0-12027 GCA_002291495.1 Bacteriovoracaceae bacterium UBA1018
TATGTCGAGCCACTTGTTCTTTGTGTCATTTCGATAGACGACCGCTGAGCCACAAAAGTTTTCTGAGATTCCAGGAACACTCGACAGAGTGCTTGAGATCAGACCCGCAGTACAGCTTTCGGACAAGACGAGCTTCAGTTGTTTTTGTTTGAGTAGCGTTGCAAGCGTTTGAGCTTCTTTATGCGCATCCAAAGAGAGTTGGTTCAATGAGCGAACCATAGTCGATGTCTCCTAAAGAAAAAAACTACAGAAAAATCTACAGAACAAACTACGGAATAATTTTAAAGTGCTGAAGGATCAGCATCACGATCAATCCCTGAAATCCAGCGAGCACGTCATCGGCCATTACGCCAAATCCACCCCACCATCTGGAAGCTGCGCCTGAGTTTTGACCTGCCTTGATTTTGGACCACTCGTCCATTTGGCGGACTGGAGGGGGTTTGAGCACATCAAAAAATCGAAAGAGTAAAAACGCAACCGCAAGCGAGATTCCCGAGGTTCCTGCAGTCCATGCAGTGATGCCGTAACCTACGACTTCGTCGATGACGATGTTTTGGTTGTCCTTTGAACCCATGGTTTCATCCATGACTTTAGCAGACCAAGTGCCGAGGATCAAAAGTCCAAGCCACATAAAAAAGCGAAACACCGCAGGATATTCAGCCGTGTAAAAGGCCAAGGGCACCGCAAACAAAGTTCCCATTGTCCCAGGAGCTAAAGGAAATAGTCCTGCGCCACAAGCAGTGCTCACGATAATCGCAGCCAGAGTTTTTGGATTTTTGGCTCGATCCCAATGAAGGGCGCGACGATTTGGTTTTTTTGCCGGTGCGGGAGTAGCGGGATTAATAGTGTCACTCATTCTTCAGTCCAAAGATTTGCGATGTGATCTGGCATGAGAGCGGGTCTTCCTTTCTCATCGACCATGACGACCCGTACTTTTCCTATGAGGACTTTCTGGTCACCACGAAAGATATTTTGCTCGATCATAAAATTAGTTCGCTCATGGCCAGTGACTTGGGTTTCGATTCTGAGTTCTTCGCCAATGTAGGTGGGCTTTAAGTAGCTCACTTCGAGTTGAGCGATGACTGGCCATCGTTTCCACTCATTGAGCTTCTCAAGGGTGATGCCCTTTTCTTGGAGCATCTTCCAACGAGCATGTTCCATATAAGAGACATACTGGGCATGGTTCACATGGCCAAAGCTATCGAGCTCGTAGCCACGCACCTCTAAGGATGAGATATAAATTTTACTCATAAGTTTCCTCATGCTTTCTCAGTCGCGTGTATTCAAATGCAGCGATTAAGTGTAAAAAGATTTAAACTCTGGCCTCTTTTGATTGACGTACTCTTGGATTGCAGGACGGCGCCAAATGTTTTCAGCATAGGCTTTGATTTGTTCATCGATTTCGTCACCGTTCACAATCAAGCGATGAGCCATAAATGCTACTTCCGAGTCCGCAATACTCCATTCACCAAAGAGAAATTGTTGTCCATGCTTGAGATGAGCTTTAACGGCAGTGGTCCACTCCCGGACTTCTTCACGGGTTTGTTCGTTGAGTGGCTTTAAAGATTTTCTTTCAGATGGAAAAAATAAAGTCTCTGACGAGCGCTGATCTCGGAGCGAGGTCATGGCGCAGCGGTGCCAGCTTAAGAACATGCGGGCTTTGGCGCGGTCAACGACATGAGTTGGGAGGAGGCGCGGATGTTGGGGTGCTGCGTACTTTTCGTCCAAGTATTCTAAGATAGCGAGGGACTCTGAAAAGACATGACCCTCATCTTCGAGAGCAGGAATTAAGTCAGTCGGCGTTAAGCCGGTAAATTTGGGATCTTTGCTCTGAGCTTTTTCAAAAGCGACTGGGTGCAAAGTGAAGTCGAGTTTTTTTTCGCGTAAAGCGCAGAAAATAGAAAAGGTATAAGGGCTCAGCCAAAGATTATCGATATAAAGCTTCATGCTGCCGTTCTATCACCGAGCTGCAGTAATTCCTTCAAATTTGTGAATAACGCTACGCACATAACATTGGCACTTGTGGGCTGGATTAATGATCGACTGAGCTTCTAGGTGATGACCAAGCGGGCTTTGGATCCCTGGCGCAAAAAGTTTGATTTTCGCTGGGACGTTCTCGACATCATTATTGGCGGCAAGTCTTCACTAGACACTCCTCACGGCTTCGCGATTCAAAGTGCAGAGGATGCGGACCGGTTTGTCCGAAGCTACGGTTTTGATTTCGAAAACCCGATCGAAAATGNNCTTTCATGAGTCACTCAATTTTATCAGAAAGTACTTTCTCCAACCTGAAAACCCAGACGGTCTTAGGCTAGAAGTGCCGCGAAAGATCCTAGAGCTGAGTCATGCGCGTGATCTCTTTTTGATGAGCAGCATGAGTTACGTGGGTCAGACTGAAGATACCCATGGCAGGCTTTTGCGAGATTGGGCGTGCAGCATTTTAAAAGTGATGCATACGATTGCACACGTCGACCAAGATCTTCGGACGAGTTATTTTGGCGATATCCAAAAACAGATCTTTGATCGATTTTATAAACATGTTCACCGCGACGAAGACGGTAACCTCTATTTAGGTGAGCGCTCAGATGACATTCATCGCGTCGACTTGGTTGCCTTTGAGACGAAGCCTAAAAAATCTCGCGACTCCACATTGCTTAAGCTTTTGCATAAGCCAGAAAACGTGGCCGAAGATATCTTTGACCGAGTTGGAATCCGCTTTGTTACGCACACGCCGCTTGGCGCCCTTCAGGTCGTGAAATTTTTAAAAGACCAGATGGTCGTGATGCCGCCTAATATTAAGCCGAGCCGATCCCGCAATACGCTGATTGACCTGGAAGACTTTAAGGCGCGTTTAGCGACGCAGCTCAGAAGATTTGATCAAGGTGAGATTGAGGCTGGAGAACTGGGTAAGGAGCTTGAGCAAGCTGCACTTCCGCGTGCTGCAAATGGTGATAATCCTCATACGAGTGAGCATTACCGCGCGATCCAGTTTACGTGCCGTCAGTTGATCAAACTTCAAAATCCGCTTTATGCAGATCTGAGAGAGCTGAAGTCGCAAGCCAAGCTGAAAAACTTAGCAGACGAGACGGCTCGAGTGCTCGATCGGATTGATCTTAAGTATGTTCAGAAAGAGGTTAGGTTTTTCTATCCCTACGAAGTTCAGATTGTGGACCAAAAGAGCTTTGAAGAAAATGAGCGAGGTCGAAGTGCGCATAGTGAATATAAGCGGGCACAAATTCAGACTGCTCTACGTCGCGTGATGGGAAATCTAGCGGATGCTTCTCGATAGCGACATCGCGCTCCTCGGTACGGGCGTGGCCTCATTGGTTGCTGCAAACGTCTTTCTTACAGAAGGGAAAAAAGTTCTCCTTCTCAATCCTGATTCTGATTTTTTTGAAGAAGACTCAGAGCTCCCTCTCGATCCATTTTGGCCGCTCAATGCTCAAGTGCTCTCTCCTGATCGCATCAGTGAAAGTTTACCTGAAAATGCGATCTCAGAGCTCAGTCCCTGCTTTCCGGGAGCACTTCAACTCTGGCCCGAGTCTCAACAACAAAAGGTCAAAGACTTTCATGATCCTTCAGCGCCCCATGTGCGAAGTCGTTCGCGCCTTTGGATCGAGTCTCCTGATTATGTCTCTCGCTCGGAGCGCAGAAAAGATTGGGAACTGATCGAGGATATGTATGTCAGAGCCTCGGACGCCGGCCTTAATCCTTTGAGCTTAGACGGGATCTCAGCATGGAAAAGATTTCCTGGTTTCTCTTCTGGTAAAACTGAATTTCGTGGAGCAGATCAAAAGGGGATATTGCTTCCTAAGATCTGTGATGTCGATGTTTCGCGGTATCGCAATGGACTGAGAGAATTTATCCGCGAAAGAGTGTCACCAGAACTTGTGATTACTTCAGCCTCACAAATTGAGCTCATCCCAGAGGGCGTGCGCTTTCGATCAGGTGGTGCGCTCAAGACAGCTCGCCTGCGTGAAGGCATGATGGTGTTTTGGACTCCGAGACTCACGCACTGGATTTTGACCCAAATCAAGAAACAAGAATCAACACCCGTCATGCCTGAAGGTATTCGAATCTGGGAAGAGTGGTCGCTCGTCTCAAGAGAGCAAATTGATCCCAGCATCGTGGGAGTATTTGAAAACATGACTGTGTGGTCGCCAGCTGAGGGAGTACCTAAAGCAGAAAATACCCGCGGAATTAATCTCTCAGTACTCCGTGCCGGGCGACGTGTCTCGCTCGATGCCTATCGAACCGAGGCTCTCAGCTGGGCATCGGGTGATTCGTTTCGAGGTCTTTCGCGGTTGACTCATGATTTCTTAAAATGGGAAAACTACACTGTGCGAGCCATGAAACCGCGTTCGATCCTAGAGTGGGATGAGTCTAAATTTTCTGGGGATATTCCACAGTTTTCATTGAAAAAAGGAAACGACGACGTTCGTGTGATTTGTTCGGGCGGCGGGCCGCTTGTTAATGTCGTTAAGACGGCCCGAAAAGCATGTGAGCAGTATCTATGAGCTCAAATGTAAGAGATCTAAGTTTTGATGTCGTTCTAGCAGCTGGACCCGGGGTGGATATTTGGCCATCCATTGGCGCGCGAACGCTCTCGACACTTTGCTCGGAGGCTGGTCTCAGCGTCGGCTGGGTTGGTGGAGATCATCTCAAAGCTCGAGGTGTTGTTCCACTTCCTGGCACGGGGGGGTTAGTCCTTGCTGAAGATCTCCAGCGACGCATGCATCGCATGCATGCTCGTGCCCTTGTGCGCGTTTCTGCGCCATCGATGCTTCCGGATCCTTTTCCGGGCTGGAACTCAAAAGTAGTCATCCCACTCATGACTGCGCAAAAGTTGCGACGTGAAGCTGAGATGCCATGGACTGCGCCGATCGCAATCTTAGGCACAGGAAACCGGGCGCTGCGTTTTGGTTCAGTGCTTTTGTCTGAAGGATGTTCTGAAGTCGTGTGCATTGAAGCTTTCACTGAGTGGGGAGCAAAACGCTACAGCGGGTGGGAAGTCGAGAAACGCCAATTTGAAATGTTAGGCGGACGAATCATCGAAGCAAAGCCTAAGAGCTTGGTGCAGAAATCTGCGCTCGTTTGGGAATTTCGTCTCGAGGATGAATTTGGCGTGCGACTCCTAGAAGTCAACAAAGTCATATCGGCAGGGCCATTTCGAGATCTGCCTGGTGTGCGCGAGTATCCCCCGGGATCTGTGCTCTTTGAACTCGAGCAAACTGCGCTCTTATATCGTGAAGAAGATGCTGACGGTTGGACACTCGAAGAAGAACGAGCCAAGTGGCTTGCGACAAAAATCATCAAGGCTCTGAAGAGTGATCTAGGATCTAAAAAAGAAGAAGTTGAGTCGCTCTATAAGCGTGCACGTTCTCGGTTAAAGAAGATCTTTCAACACCGTGAGGAGCCTTTCTTGCCTTCATTTCAGGGTAAGTGGATTACTCCTTTGGTTGGGCGCGAGATCCGTGCGTTTTCTGGAACTCCTAAAAAGGAGCACCGCGAACGAGTCGTAGCTTCGATCGAGTGTATCGAACACATCTCTTGCAATCTCTGTGAAAAGGTTTGTCCTACGTCTGCGATTCACTTTTCTCGTTTTAAGACGGCGAAGGAAACTTTGCCTCCAGTGCTGAACGAGTCTGCTTGTATCGCTTGTGGTCTGTGCTTAGAGGTTTGTCCAAGCTCTACTCCGATCCTGATGCATGAGAAAGAAGATGTTTCATACTCCAACTTAGTCCTTTCCTGGAGAGGTAAGGAGCTTTGGGATGTGGGTGAGTTTGTCACTCTTGTGAATCGCCGGGGTGAAAGTTTAGGCTCCGCTCGGATCAGTGCAATCTTAAAAACTGAAAAAAAGATTCCATTCTTCGGACGCAAATCTCAGCTCTTACAGCTTGAGGTTCCCACACATCTCATCTGGGATGCGCGTGGAGTGAAGCGCACTAAACCAAAACCTAAGATTGAAAAAGATGTGGAGCGCCAGTTAATCGAAGTCACCATGAATGGGGACAAACGTTTGGTGCGAGATAAAATCCCACTTACGTTGGCCTTTTATGAAACGGGCCAAAACCGCGAAGTGGATGGTTTATTTTGCAAAGACGGAAGCTGCGGCCTTTGCCAAGTCACTGTCGACAGCGTGAAAAAACTCGCCTGCCAAACGCCCGTTCATCGTGGAATGGCTGTTAAGTTTGATCCTCCTTCAAACACCACAGACGAAGTTGAGCTCTGTCCATGCCTCAAGGTAAAACTCGACGAAGTGGTGGAGCGCTTTCGCCAAGGACAGCTTCAGTCTGTTGATGCCGTGCTTGCTGCAACTTCGATTGGTGAAGGAAAATGCCATGGACAAGTTTGCGCTGAACCATTTCGTCGTCTCCTCACTCAAGAGGGACTCGATCTCTCGCAGTGGATTGATTGGCGCTTTCCGTGGACGGATTGGAATATTCAGTAATGGAGGTATGCCGTACCTTCGGGTAGCGCATCTGCGTCATTTTTGTTCGGCTGATCCGGCTTTCGGACCTTTCGGTGTGAGTGGTTCGGGTACGGCCTGCTCGGGTCTATGTCCCAATGGATAGATTGCGCTGTCAGGATCGGTGCGAGGTCGGTTCTGATACAAGAGACCTTCGCTCATTGCAGCGATCTGATCTTCGGGGCTAGGATCTGGGCAAATGCCATTTCGTCTATTTTCTTCAAACAAATAGTCTTCGAGTGATCCGACGATTGATTTCTTAGGGTCGGACTCATCCGATCCCAAATATTCGAGCTTAAGGCATTTGACGAGAGTCTTTCTCTGCCACTCGTAGGGCAGTGGATGGATCTCTGCATCTTCAGCCATTGGCATCGAGTACATTTTTTCCATCTTTTCAATTTCGCTCAGTTGCTTTGCGGTTTGCCCATGTTTTTTAGCGAGTCGAGATGCACGCTCCGCTTTACCCATTTCGACCACATACTCAGTGAGCTGATCCATAGAGCTGAGGTGGAGGCCTATAAATCCACTTTTCAGAGGATAGTGACTTTGATTTTGGTCGTGGCATGAGCTGCAGTTCATCGCAGTGGCGATCTGCTTTCGATATTCGATCGGTGAGATTTTGGCTTGTTTAAGTTGATCGGAGTCTGATGCTAAGCACTGTTCGAGTACTTGATCTCGCCTTTTGAGCGCGGCATCGTCTCCCTTTTTTAAAACTGGCCCAATCCCGGGTCCTTTCACGTCTGAAGGGAATGAAAAAGCGACGTCTACTTTTTTTGCGGTATAGGGATCAAAGTAGGAATTAAAAGCTTTCAGACGATCGATGTACTTGAGGTCAAAAGTTTCGGCTCTTGGAATGATATTGAGAACTCCAGCCGCATGACAATTGTTGCAATTTTGAGCTGTATTCATGCCGCTGCCGTCTCCACCATAGGTCCGATCGATATGAGGACGGGTTTCACCTTTTCGCATATTGCGAAAGAAGTCCTGAAAGACCACGTCTCCTCGCTCTTTTCCCTTTTCATAGGTTTGAGAAATCATGGAGACCTGTGGAGAGGTCTCCGGGATAAATTGCACTACTTTATCGGTGCGTTTGCCAAATTGATCTGGCTTGCCCTTAATCAGCATAACAATGCGTGAGAAGACAGGTTCGTCCTTGAGAGTGACCATCGCTGGAATCTTTCTCGACTCATACGGAAAGATGACCACTTCTTCGATGTCTTCCTTATTTTCTTTGATTGCTCTTTGAGCGGCCTTTTCGAGAGCTTGGACCACTTGTTCAGTAGCTTTCTTACCCTGCGGAGTTTTTAGATCTGCGGCTCGGATCTGCTGTTCGAGATTTGTGTTACGCAATTCTTTTTCTAGGAAAAGTGGAAACTGCGTAGACTTTATCCTTTGAGATTCTTTTAGCTTCTCTTCAAATTCTGCGTCAGTAACTGAGAGGCCAAAACGTCGGCCTCTCACGTCACCACTTGCTTCAAGAAAGCCATCTATTTTCTTGAAGCATTCTTTCAAAGTAGAGGTGAGTACAGATTTAGATCCCGGGGGCCTTGGAGCCTGAGTCTCGATCGTTCGACATTCTTGCAAGCGGTTGTAAAGCTCGAGAGTGGCTCTGCCACCCGCTTTACTTTTCGCGGCTATCCGAAGTTGCGCAAAAAAAACTCGAACTTGTTCGTACCAACCGGTGACCGTCGTAGGACATTGCTGAGCATTGTTATAGTAGGAACCTTGTCCCAACGCAGATGGTGCAAGGGCTACTAGCAGAAATGGAAGTGCGATGAGTGCACGATTGCTCACATCTTTATTGTCAGGTGTTTGAGAGACAGCCACAAATGGTACTTTTTTGACGAGAATAGTGGGAAATCATTTCTGGCTTTCATCGAACAAACAATCTCTTAACAAAAAAGTATTTCCAAAAATGAGAATAGTTATAAATAATATTCAATACGGAATGAATAATTCTCATTGATAAACACCACGCTTTGCCGCGCAAATGAGTGCTTTTCTGGACTCAACTGAGAGAACTTGAAGTTTGTTCCAAGCTTTAAAAGGTAGTTGAGTCAGTCACCAAAAATCTTTTTAAGAGAGTAGAGAACCTTCGATGATTAAAAGTCGTGTAGGCGTGGGCACCCTTGCGTTCGGAATTTGGCTATTGTCACTAGGCGGAAGTTTCCTCGGCGCGAGTGAAGCGCGGGCGGGGTGGATAGTTGCCCCTGGCTTCACGGCCCAATGTTGTGACAATGCGAAGTGCCAACAGCTTTCAGCTTTAGGTTGGACCTGCGGTGCGCTTACAGAGTACATCGACACCGTAAATCAAAATATTTCTCCAACAGGGCGATGGGTTGTTAGTGCGTCGAGTTGTTATTTAGAAAATCCGAATGCTCCGACTCCTGATCCACAGTACATTGTATGCCAAGTCAGTATTGATGGGTGGACCTGGGACGGACAAGGCCCGGTCATAGGTTCTTATGATTCTGTGGAAGACATCCTTGATGATGCTATCTTGCCTAACGGTGTGCCGTTCAATGGACCCTGCGCCCCTAGTGGAAGCTGCGGGAATCCCGTCAATTTGTCCAATGGTGTAATGTGGCACCAATTTACAGATTTTAAAGTCGCAGGCTCTACAGCAGAATCTAATATTGAGCTGGTTAGAACTTATACCACCCGGCCTGCTACTTCTGCCTCACCAAGTTTTGGGCCAAAGTGGTTCAGTAGTTTTGATACTCGAATTACAAAGTTTCCTAGAGCTCCAATTGTGCAGGCACAATTAATCAGTTTGGTCGGACAAAACAAAAAAGGAAAAGAACAATTGTCCAATGGCTCCACCTTGGACTTCGGTTCTGTTCCACCTTTGGATTATGCTCGTCCTACGTACTCTGGTGGCTACATGTTTGCTCCCGATGCTGTTTGGATCGATGAGCATGGCCGACCATGGAGATTTTTTCGTCAAGGTAACGGAACGCTTACTTCAGCGGCAGGAGCATCTTTTGTGCTCTCAGAGCACTCTGACCATTATGAAATTCAAAAGAAAGATGGCACTAAGCTTTATTTCTTTGGGGTAGGCAATACTCTTGGGCCAGAAGGCCGTCTTTGGAAAATTGTCGATCGCCATAGTAATGAAACCACGTTCACTTATACGAATGGAAAACTATCCCAAATTAGTGAAGCTCTGGTTGGTACGATCACGATCAATCGCAATGGCTTAGGTCTGATCTCAAGCATAGTTCGAGACAGGGACAGTTTAACTTACACCTATACCTATGATGGAAATGGAAAGCTCATCTCTTCTACAGATCCGGGAAATAAGGTCACTGAGTATACTTATAACTCCGGTCAAGTGGGAAGTGTGGCAAATGGATTACTGTCAGCCATTGAAGATCCTGTTGGGCGGTTGTTGACTTTTACTTACGACAACGATGGTAAATCGATCTCTCAAACTGAACCGGGTAATGGTACGAGAGGTTTTTCCTATTCAAATTCGCCTTTTCAAACGACGGTAACCGAGGTGGACGGCAGACAGACGGTCTATCAATTTAATACGAATCACGAACTCATTAAAACGATTCATCCAGACCTCTCTGAATCTGAACAAGTTTGGACAAGTGGCAGAGTTACTAAGACGATCGATGAACTCGACTACGAAACGGTCTATGGCTACGATCTTAAGGGGAACGTCACTAGTCTGAAGCTCCCGGCGGATAGTACGCCGCTCACCATGACTTTTCACCAAACATATGGCGTTCCGACACAGATCACTCCTAGAGTGGGATCGCCGATTAATTTTACAGTCAATACATGGAATGGCGACATAAGTAATATTGCTCAAACTGATTCGACCGGAACAATTAATCTTGCGATGCAGTATGATGGTCAAGGAAAAGTGAACTGGATAGATAATGGCTTGAGTGGCGGTTATCAGCTCTACACGGATGGATATGGTCGATATACGAGCGTGTATGATCAAAATAGTCCGCAGACACTTGCCTATGATGCAAATGGGCATCTCTACACGAGAAATTTTGCTTCAGGAAGAGTGCTCACATACTCCTATAATTACCGTGACCAGGTAACACAGATTCAAGACTCCGCAGGACCTACACTCAATTTCACCTACGATGACGTTGGCCGAATGCTCACTCGCGTGGTAACTGATTTCGTTCCGACGCCTGCTGTCGTACAAACAACTACTTATGCATGGGATGCTCGCGATCGTCTTACTTCTGTTACTGATGCTGAAGGTAGAACGACAACGTACGAGTATGATTTCACTTCTTTAGGTATCGCAGTGGGGGATGTACCTTCGAAAATTACGGATCCCGCCGGTCGACATACTCTGTTTGAATACGACAGTCGCTGGAGGCTTAAGAAAGTCACGGATCCTAAAACAGGCGATACCCAATACGCCTATAACCTCCGCGGTGATCTCACATCGCTGACTGATCCAAATGGTAACGTCACAACTTTTGCTTATGACGGCAACCGCAGGATGACTTCTCNNCTTCAGTAAAGACCACGACAGCTGGCGTGAGTTCGGCGGTGAATGAAGTGACCAACTTCACTTATGATGCTGAAGGAAGACTCAAGCGCGAAGAAAGAATGAGCGCAGTATCCGGTGGACCCGTGCAAGTCACTTTGTATGACTATGATCTCTTAGGCAGAAAAACGAGACGACGCCAAAGGATCGAACAACCACTGAATACGGTAATTAGTACGCAAGATGACTCAAATTATACTTACGAACGGATCTTAGATGCAGAAGTACTTAAGACAGCCAATAATGGAAGTGTGCATCTAACTTTCACGAAGTCATTGCTACCGCCTTACAATATTTCTTCTTATCAAGTGGCAGCAGCCAGTGGAACTAATCCACTAGGTCTCATCCAAGATACTTATAATGTGTTTTGGGATAATAAGGGTGAAGTCTCTCAGATTCAGGATGGAAATTATAATAACCTCTACTACGCTACTCATGACTCTGCAGGACGCCTAACGAGTGCCAATGCTATGAACTGGGCTCTAACGGCAGCGATTACCTACGACGGCTTTGGTCGTAAAGATACAGTGACTCATAATACGGGTCTGACTGGAAGCTATGACTACGATCTCCTCAATCGGCCGACTGCAATCACCTGGAATGGGGCAGACGGTTCCGGACCTACACTGATTAATTTTAGTGAGACCATTACCTATGACCCGCTCAAAGACATCATCAATCGCATCGATCGTGAAACGGCTTTGGGATATTTCACCTACACGCATAATGCGATGGATGAGTTGACTGGTGTTGCTTACACAGCCACAGGTACACCTGCGGTTGCTTTAGGAAATAAAGTCAATCGCACGGTGGGGTATGATCTTGCGGGTAATCGTTTGACAGATAGCTTACTCACTGGAAATGCCACGATCATTGCGAACGCCTTAATCAGTGACTCGGGCTATAACTACTGGCAAGACGTGAATGGCTTAGGAAGACTCACACAAAAGAGATCCACGACTTCAACTACGGCTGAAGCTCTGACTTACCGAGCAGATGGCTTAGTGAGTTCTTATCTGAGATTTAC
>DBAE01000007.1:12038-20028 GCA_002291495.1 Bacteriovoracaceae bacterium UBA1018
TTAGATCGACGAGTGGCTAAAAAGATCACGCCTGCGACAGGAAGTGTCTATTACCAAAGATACAACTATTTCTTAGATCAACCGAAGATCTTGCAATCCAAATCAGGTAGTGGAGCAGTCGCCGTGCATTTGGATGGTCTAGGCATTGATGAACACTTAGGTCGAGTGACGAGCACTGGAACAGCTCTTTCCTATGCGACCGATCACCTTGGATCAGTCACGAATGGAACCGCAGCTGGAGGTAAAGGAACATTCGGCGCGTTTGGTGAGTTATTAGGCAGTGCGCCTACGATTAGCTCGACTACGGAGCCTGTAGTTTATGGATTAGCGGGATATATGCTTGATGGTGAATCAGCTTGGTATGTTACAAAAGGCGCTAGATTTTTAGATCCAAATATTGGCCGATGGAATATGAAAGATCCGATCGGATTCGACGGAGGTGATTCTAACCTTTACCGGTATGTAGAAAATAACGCATTATTTTATTTTGATCCTATGGGATGGTTAAAATACAAAAAAGGCGTCAATCCAGCGTCCATTCGGCCACCGCTTTCAGGTAAAACCACTGAAATAGATCAAGTTTTTATGAAGCATGGTTTACCTGAACCGGTTTGTACATCAGGAAACGATAGTCGTCACAAACAGGGATCCCGACATTACTCGGGAAATGCAATAGACTTAAGAGGAAACCATGTATCAGATGAAAAAATGAAGCAATTAGCAAAAGAACTCAAGGAAAGATTTGGGCCAGATTATGACGTGGTTCCAGAGTTTTTTCCAAAAGACCCGNNAAATGATCACATACATATCGAGTTTGATCCTAAGGGGAGAAAGTAATGTTGAAAGGTATTAACGGTAAAATATTTGGAATCTGGGTCTTATTATCTTGGTTGCCTTCATACGCATTTTCTGAAAACTCAATGATAGGTGTGTATGAGACCGTTTCAGAGTCAGAATGGAGTATTAGACTCGAACTAAAAAAGAATAGTCGGGCTGAAATTATCTCAGAGTCCTGGGCCCCAGGAAGTTCCAAAGTAAGAGAAGTCACTAAACTGAGCGCAAGGTGGAAGAAAAATAGAAATAGCGTCGAAGTAAAATCAAAAGAGACTACTGATATTCTTGAATTTCGGAAAGAAAACCCACTTGATGAACTTGGGAAATTAGGTGTCGCACCAGGCCTAGTTCATGTGAAGACAATTGGAAAGAAGAGCCCTCTTGATCATTTAACTCTTTGGAAAAAACCATTTAATTTCTAGTCAAAAGTTTGTTCTGCAATAAAGTAGAATAATACGCTGATCTTTTTTGATGTGCTTGGAACAGAAGTGACCACGTCGCAGGTCGCCGCATTCGGTGGTATTCTTACAAATATCGGATTAGCCGGAGCTGGTGCGTTTATCCCTGGCATAACCATACCTGGAGCGATTCTTGGAAGAGCAGATGCGATCTCAAGTGCGATGGGAGAGGGCACTGGTCCAAACAGTTCAAATATTGTTGATGGAATCGGCATCGGGAACGGAAGCGGAAAGAATTCATGTCCACTCAAGTAACTCATAAAAATGTATTCTCTGAAAAATATACGCGAGGCCTATTAGGATTTGGCCTTCTGGGTATTTTGGCGGGAAGCAGCCTCTATATATTGCCTAACTCCTGGCCTGCACTGTTTGGTGGCACTGTTGGATTAACATGGTTTCTTTTTGGCCTTCTCCGAATAGTCTTATGTAAAACGGAATATAATGAAAGCACGTCGGCCCGAGCAAGAATGTCCATGTTGTTACTGGCCCTATATGGCATAGTGAATTTCTTGACAGTATACTTTGTGCATCCCCTGCTTCCAAGTATTATTGTTGGTTTGGTGCTGCAATTTATGATCTTTCTTTGCGTAGCACTCGATCTATTAATAGTAATAAATCCTGATAAAAAATGATTAAGGCAGTTCCTGGTTTATGCAATCTTTGAAAGCTAATGCAAGGGCACTACTAGAATCAGAGGCCGATGAATAGATTGATCCTGATGGACAGTACGCAATCCCAGTTGCAATGGCACGTTTGTGCCGCTGGATATGCTGTAGTGAAAATAAACAAGATGATTAAGGATGATAGGCAGAAAGCATGTAAAGACAAAGCTACCACACAAGAGGAAAACGATGGTTGTGACAAGCTAAAGGGTCCATTGGAAGATCCCTTCTATTCCTCTGAGAAAGTACAGAATGAATAAAAATATCTTTGATTTAACGTCTGATAAGAGTTCAAAAATTCTAGGAAACATCACCTTTGTAATTCGATGTGCATTCTATGCTGCTGTGTTTGTTCTATTGTTAGGCATTAGCCAGGAACTAATCGCAATTCGATTCACTTTGGAAAGTGTGAACAGTGCTATTAAAGCTAGTGTTCAGGCAAAGTAAACAAAGGCGTAATTCAAAAGAGGTCCACCACTTCAACTACGGCTGAAGCTCTGACTTACCGAGCAGATGGCTTAGTGAGTTCTTATCTGAGATTTACTGATACGAACGCCAATGGAACTCAAGATACTGGGGAGGCTCGTCAAATCAGAGGCGATTATTATTATGACGCTTTAGATCGACGAGTGGCTAAAAAGATTACTCCTGCGACAGGAAGTGTTTATTACCAACGATATAATTACTGGCTTGATCAACCAAAGATCTTGCAATCCAAATCAGGTAGCGGAGCAGTCGCAGTGCATTTGGATGGTCAAGGCATTGATGAACACTTCGGTCGAGTAACAAGCACTGGAACAGCTCTTTCGTATGCAACCGATCACCTTGGGTCAGTCACCAATGGCACTGCAGCTGGAGGAAAGAGTTCTTTCGGAGCGTTTGGTGAGTTGTTAGGAACTGCGCCTACGATGAGTTCGACGACTGAGCCTGTGTTGTACGGGTTTACCGGGAGAGAGTACGACACGGAAAGTTTGCAGTATTATTATCGTGCTCGGATGTATGATCCAAGTGTAGGGAGATTTACGATTAAAGATCCGATTGGGTTTAGGGGTGGGGATTTTAATCTGTATAGATATGTGGGAAATAACTCGCTAGTCTATACAGATCCATATGGAGAGTCGACGACAGGAGGAATAATAAAGTGCGCGGTAGGAGCTGGAATAGTAGGTATCGGTGTAGCTGGTATTCCTAATCNNGATTCAGAAGGGGGATGAGCCTAAACAAAATCCTCCTAGCCTAGAACCTGAAAGTGAATAATTCGAGCGAAATTAACAAGTGGAGAAAGTAGATCAATGGAAGCTTTAGAAAGTTTAAGTAACCTGCGAACAGTATGGCTATATCTCATTCTGTCTCCAAGTGTTTTATTTGGAGTATATTTTGTCTATAAGAATCGAATTCGGATCGCTAAAGAAAACAATGTAGGATTCTGGCAAGTTAAGAATGAGCACTTTCCTGCTACCTTAAACACAAAAATTAAATTAGTGACGACATGGGTNNACTTCCAAAATAATCCCACCAGCTACTTCTTCTTCCCCTTATCGCCACCCTTAGTCGCACCACCCGCCGACTTCTCCGGCGAAGCAGGCGCCGCTTTCGCCGCCGCACCAGCACCAACCTCAGTAACCGCGCCGGTGTAATTAATCTGCCGCAAAAAGTTTTCAATCCGCAGATTAACCAGCTCAGGCAGATCCATCTGAGGGCAGTGGCTTCCGTGTTTAATCAACGCAAGTTCGCTACCCAGGATAAGTTGGTGCATGAGTTCTTGTTGCTGCACGGGGATGACTTTGTCGTTCTCACCAGCGATGATGAGGGTCGGTGCTTTGACCGTGTGTAGCCACGAGGTCGCGTTGTAGCGATCGTAGTTACCAATTAAGTTAATAAATATTTCAGGATCCATCTCTGCAACTTGGTCGACGTAGAGTTGAATGTCCTCAGGCGAGGTCAGATACGGATTAAATCCAAGTAGCCCTACAACTGTTCGAGCTACTGGATTATTGCGCTGAAGGTTCCAGAAAAAGCGAACTGCAGCGGGCGATTTTTGATTAGCTTTACGTAATAGATCAAATCCCTTTTCAAAGGCGTTCACATGCAAAAGGGTCTCAAGTGGTTTTTTCGCAGTGCCGTTAGCTAGGATCATTCCAGCAACCCGTTTTGGTTGTTGGCGATAGAGCTCAAGCACAACGTTCACACCCATGCTATGGCCCAAAAAGACTGCATCTTCAATTTTGAGTTCGTCCAAGAGTGCGCCTAGGTCTTTACCTAAGGACTCCAGTGATAGGCTATTTAGATCTTTTGGGACTTCAGAGTTTTGATGTCCACGGTAATCAAACCAGATGGTTTTGTAGTTTTTTCGAAAGTGCTCAATCTGGTAGGTCCAGTGCAGGCTCGAACAAACTAAGCCATAGCAAAAGATCAGAGGCTTACCTTGACCCTCAATGCTGTAAAAGAGTTTGGTCCCGTCAAAACTTTTAAAGTACCCGTGTTTAACGTTAGATCCTTCTTCTTCACGAAGACGATCACGCAAACTTTTCTTGCGGGCACCTGGCGGGCGCGGTCTGAAGCTCAGTGTTCTTTTGAGAGGTACGATGTTCATTGCAGTTATTCAGAGATAACTTTTTTCTGCGCGTGCAACAAGGTCTCACATACGGTTGAAAATGCCGCTCGCGCTTTTTCGTCGGATTGGCGATAGGCATCATAGAGACGTCGCATAAATTCGTAGTCCTGAGGCGCAACAACGAGCTGATAAGCTCCGCCGTTTCCTGCCGCTCCAGGAGCGAGAGGTAAGCCATTGACTTGATCGGGTTTGCCCAAGCGGCCAGAGAGTTTGGCTGCAAATTCTTGGTTCAAAAGATTCATGAGCTCATCCTCAGATACGAGGAGGGCTTTGATTAAAGTTGGAATGTGAACGGGCGGCAATGGAGTCACACCACGCTCGACGTTTGAGATAAACTGAGTGGTGACAACCGGGTTAAAGAGTAACCCTAAAGCGCGCTGAGACAGGCCCAGGGCTTCGCGGCGTTGTCTGATAAAGTTACCAACCAGTCTTGGGTGTTTAGACGACTCAATCATATCACTAGAATAATGCTATGCGTTACTAAAGTCAAACTATTACACTCAGGTAATAAGTCCCTGAAAACACTAGCCTTTATTCCTAAGCAAATATTCAATGACTTCGCTGGATTAGCAAAATCTAATTTAACGGGGTGGCTTGATCCCATGCGGCTTTAAGGATAATCAGGCGACTAGGGTAATGAATTACTTCAAGGGTCGGGGGATCTCCTTCATAGTCTGGATATCTTTGATTTGGCTGCTCAGCTTCAATATATGCTGGGCTAGGTCACACCTACCTGCGCCTACGCCCGATCCGGTGCCTCGGTTTGATGTCTATTTTAAACATCGATTAGATTTGAGCGGTGCGGGAGAGCATCGCAATGGCAGCCGCTTTTTTCCTTCGCCTGGAGATTATGATGAGCTCGTTCGTTTCGATGACTACGTCAGAACTCTGCGGCCAGTGCGAAGTTATGCCGAGGCCGAGAAGTACTTAGAAGAGCTCAGAGAGATTGCAGTCAAGTTTATCAGTTTTGATATTTTTGAAAGAGAGCGAACTGCTCGCGAAAAACCAAACATGGTTCTCAAGCCGAGGTATGTGCCGAACCAAGTTTGGATTTATTTTATCGGGATGTATTGCAATCACTTGGTCAGGCAAACCAACGTAGAGCAACGACCAGCGATGCAAGAGCTCGTGCGCGAACACATTCAGAACTTTCGAAACTGGTACGTGCGGGCGCTCAATCTTCCTGTGACTGATACTAACGTAAAGATCATGGACAATTTGCTCTCCAATATCAAATTGCTCGTGACCGCTCAGAGTGTCATCGAAGATGCCAATCGGCGAATGAGTCCCATTCGCATCTATCTCGAAACTTGGACCAAGANNGATTAGGACTCCTCTTCATGTCTTTAGGGACAAAGGGTGATGTTAAAAAATTAGAAGAAGCGTTTGAGACTCTCGTAAAAATCAAAGTGACTTCAGAAAATGGTTCCGGTCTGGGCATCGAAAAGCTTTCAGAGTTTGCTCTCTATCGTTATCCAGTGCCCTTTCAGGAGCNNCAGTGCTAGGTTCGCGGTTGATGGATTTTCCAATCAAAAAATATGTCGATGAAGTGAGTCTTTATCCTCAACGAGCAGGTTTAAAGAAACTCACTTCTCTCATTGAGCTCGATCATTTATTTATCCAAGGCTTTGATCGATTTACGGCAGGCCACACAGAGTCAGAGCGATACGATATTTTTAACAGTCTCAGGCGGACACAAATACAGATCTACCTGCCAGATCCTTTTGCTGCTTTTAAGGGTCTTTCTGAGCGTGTTGAAATCAAGGACCTGATTACGTTCTTTAGATTTTTTAATCTTACTGCGGATCAAGAGGCTCAAGAGGACGTGGCAAAATACTTCGGCCCTTTCACAAGAAATCCAGAGAGCCGACAGAAACTCAGTTCAGATCAAAACGCACTTGAGGATTTAAAGAGTTTCGGTCTTGTTGTTCGTGAGGATGAATTTGTTGAACCGGTACTCAAAGCTGCATTTAATAAAAATCTCTTTGCCACCAATCCCGATCTAGAGCCAAAGTGGGTCATGGCGATTACAGCGCTTGAAAAATTTTCAGGCAATCACTACTACAAGCCACTGTGTTCGAACCTTTTGTCTTCGGATACTTTGGGCAAATAAATTTGGGCAAATAAGTTAGGCCCAATGGTTTAGCCCGGTAATTTTGATCAATTCCGGCCCTACCTACACCGAGTCCCGTACCTCACCACAGTTGCAGGCTTAGGAGTTCGATCTTCATCACGACCCCAAAGTAAAAATGGAGTTTCGCTAAGAGGCGCGCCGAGGCGTTTTTCAAAATCTGCGCGGCAAGACTCCGTGCCTGCTGCTTTCCAAATGCTTGGGTAGACTAGGACTGCGGAGAGTTCGGGTTGCGAGTCTAAAAACCCACAGAAGTCTTTCCACTCCTCCTCATTCAAACAGCGATTTTGGCCCCAAGCTTTAAACCACGACTGATAAGGAGCCTTATCGTAGAGCGCACAGTGAGATTCAGTCATGCGCGCTTGGTAGAGTCCAAACACTCGTTTTTCGTGATGTTGCCTGAAACATTGACCCACCGTCGAGTCGGGATAGTGCGGACACTGCTGCTCAGTACAAACGCCATTTCCACCAGCTGTACAAAATGGAAGATCTAAGACGAGATTGCCAGGAGCAGTGCGTACTTCTTCGAGCATCGCGCGAGTGTCGGCGTTAAGGGGCGGCATCGCATTGATCGGGATTGCTAGCCAAGAGAGTTCGAGTAACGACAAAACAGCAAAGATCCCAATTGCTGTTTTTGAGCGTCGTTTTGCAAAGGCTAGGATGTCGTCCCACATCAAGGCAATCAGTGTAGCCAGTGCGATCGGCATGAAGAGGCCCATGCGGGTTGCGACACGAAAAAACTTCATAAAAGGAACTGAGCCTTGAATGATTTGTAAATAAAGAGGCGAGGACATCACAGTGTAGGAAATTACAAACGCTAGAAAAATAAGAAACGGTAGGACTTGTCCGAGTGCAGAGAGGCGCTTTCTTACAAGAATAACCAGACCTGTAATCACTGGAAGCCAGTAGATCCATCCTACGGTGACAATCGTTTCGGGCCGAGTAAAGGGAGACACTTTTGGGATACTTGGAATCATCCACCTCAGTGCATCGACGATGCGTTCAAACCAAAGTGGCTGCAAGATGCGGCTGAGATGGGAGTGCCAGTAAACCGGTTGTTTGACTGAGCCAAAGACAAGCATCTCTTTGACCCAAGGTAAGAACCAATAAAGACAACCGATCGAAAAAATCACGATCAGTGATAGTGGAGCCCAGAGCTTTTTCACTTCGGTTTCAAGTTGTATTTGCTGTGGACCTTGGCCAGAGATAGCAGGATCTTTGCGGCGACGATAAAAAGTGGTGACCAGCATGCATACGCGCACAAGGAGCCACTGGGTGATCATGGGTCCCC
>DBAE01000007.1:20048-26531 GCA_002291495.1 Bacteriovoracaceae bacterium UBA1018
GCTTAAGGGAGATCTTTCCTTCATTCCAGAAGCGCTTCCAAATCCATGCATCTAAGAAGAACGCCCAATAAAGCCAGTGCTGGCCTAAAAAATCTGAGTGACGATAAGTCTTATAGTGCCTCGGTATATTAAAGATCACTACGAGTGCAGAGATGCTCCATGCCGCCCATCGAGTGAGGCCCATCTTCAGCATGAGCCAACCGGAACCGATGTAACAAGCGATGAGTGAAAGCCCGAGATAAAACCAAAAATAAGGAAACTGTGGACTCATGAGCCAAGCTAGAGCTCCAAAACCATCCCGCTCAATCGACCATGCGCTTAAGGGTACCGCTGCACCTGTGGGAGCCATAAAAGACTCAGTTTTAAAACTAGGGATCGGGCTCTTTCTGAAATTCTCCGCCATAATCTGTCGCCAGATATCGACATTGCAGAGATCTTCCATGTAGCCGATCTTTTCCAAGCTCGGTGGCTTGGTCCAGAGCCAGTAGATTAAGACGAGCACCAGGCCGAGGATAAAGGGCGTTCGGTTGCGGTGCAGAAAACTCCGAGAGCTCGTATTTGATGTATTTCCTGACGTGTTCATGAAGTTTTTAAACGCTCAAATTGGAGTTTTCCTTCGCGCTCAAAGTAGCGTCGCAAAGGAAGTTGTTCGGGGAGTTCTAGATCTGGATCTTCTCGAAGGAGAGTTTGCGCATCATCGCGAGCTTTGATGAGCCATTCCCGGTCGCGAACGAGATCTGCTAATTTAAAGGGGAGTGCCCCCGCTTGACGAGTGCCTAAGAACTCTCCCGGACCCCGGATCTTAAGATCGGCTTCGGCAATCTGAAAGCCATCGTTGGTTTGTTCCATCACATCGAGTCTCAGCTGAGTCGCTTCAGCAGGTTTTGCATGAGATAAAAAGAAACAGTACGACTGCGCGCTGCCTCGACCCACACGGCCTCTGAGCTGATGCAGTTGTGAGAGACCGAAGCGCTCAGAATGCTCAATCACCATAATCGTGGCGTTTGGCACATCAACGCCCACTTCGACAACGGTCGTGGAGACCAAGACCTGAATTTCATTTCGCTTAAATTTATCCATGACAGTGGACTTTTCATCGGGCTTCATCTGGCCGTGCAAGAGTCCCACTTTAAACTCAGGAAATACTTCGTGCTGAAGCGTTTCGGCTTCGACAACCGCAGACTTAAGCGAGGTAAATCCCTCTGCTTCACTCTCATTGACGAGGGGGTAGATAAAGTAAGCTTGATGCCCTTTTCGAAGCTCAGCACGGATCGTTTCATAGGCCGATCCGCGCGCATTGCCTTGGATCACTTTGCTGATGATCGGCGAACGCCCCGGAGGCATCTCTCGGATCGTAGAGACTCCCAGATCTCCGTACGCGGTGAGTGCAAGCGTGCGTGGGATAGGGGTCGCAGTGAGGATCAATGCATGCGGATGAATTGTCTTTCCAGTTCGTGGATCAACTCGCATACCCTTGCGTCTCAAAGCACGACGTTGCTCGACACCAAAACGATGTTGCTCATCGATCATGATGTAGACGAGATTTTTAAAGACGACTGGGTCTTCGATCAAGGCGTGAGTGCCGATCAAAAGAAGCGGAAGTCCCGAAGCAAGCTTGGCTTGGATCTTTTCGCGCTCGGAGGCGGTGGTTTTACCCACGAGCAATAGCACATTGAGTTTGCCGCCAAAAAGTTTCACCGCGTTTCGGTAATGTTGCTCAGCCAGGATCTCAGTGGGTGCCATGAGAGCAGCTTGCCCACCTTCAGCGAGCACCATGCCTGCGGTGAGAAAGGCGACTGCAGTTTTACCTGATCCTACGTCTCCTTGAATGAGCCGATTCATGGGATGAGGTTGAGTGATGTCTTTGATGATCTCGTCGATCGCCTTTTGCTGATCACCGGTCAGTTGAAAGGGGAGAGACTGGGTGAGATCTTTCAGCGCACTTAAGCCAGGATCGGTTCCAAAGGCTGGAGCAGAGGCCTTTTCCATATTCATGCGCTGGCGCAGGATTAAATATTCAAACTTAAGAAACTCTTCGTAGATTAATCGCCAATGTGAAGGCGTATTAAAATCGACGAGACCTTGGATGTCTTTTTCGTCCTCGGGAAAATGAATGGCAGAAATGGCTTGGCCAAGAGCCGGCAATTGATGAAGCTTGCGGAATCGCTCGGGGAGATCTTCAGTGAGAGTGTCTCGATATTTTTGGATAGCTTCCCAAAGGATCTTTCGGAAAGTGCGGCTCGGTACTCCTTCGAGCTCGGTGTAGACAGGGACTACGCGGCCGACGTTGACCTCGCTCATCCCCCAGGTGATTTCGGGATGAACCATTTCTGGTCGACCCATAAAGACTTTGACCGCACCTGTAGCGATGACTTGAGCGCCGGGCGTAAATCGCGCTTCCATACCCCTGGGGGCGTGAAACCACTTTAGACTGATCGAGCCACTTGGGTCTTCGCAGCGAACTTCCAGGATTGATTTTCCGTAGTTGCGCGTAGGGATCTTTTTGATCGATGCGACTTGGACCGCGACAGTTACTTTAGCGCCCTCAGATGCTCGTTGAACCACTTCTGAAATTTTCAGAAGTTTGGTGCGATCCTCATAAGCGCGCGGAAAAAATGTCAGTAAATCTTTGACGGTATTGATCCCCCGATTTGCAAAGACGGCCCCTAAACGTGGGCCAACACCCTTAACAAATTGGACGGGAGTATCACTCGTAGCTGATTTTGATGACGTCGTAACGGATTTGTCCTTTGGGGGCATGTACCACGACTTCGTCGCCCTCAGATTTGCCGATGAGTGCTCGGGCGATCGGAGAGGTGATCCCGACCTTGCCATTCTTAATATCCGCCTCATCGACGCCAACAATTCTATAGGTCACGTTTTTGGATGTCTCTTGATCTTCCAAAACAACGGTCGCACCAAAGACGATCTTATCGGACTTAATAACCGATGTGTCGATGACTTGAGCGCGAGCGAGCTTGCTATTGATCTCTTGAATGCGACCTTCAATAAAGCTCTGGCGCTCTTTCGCAGCAGAGTAGTCCGCGTTCTCGGAAAGATCTCCATGTCCGCGAGCAACTTCAATCGCCTTAATAATAGTAGGACGTTCGACAGTCATTAAATGCTTGAGTTCTTCATCAAGCATTCTCTTACCTTCAATTGTCATCGGGACTTTATCTTCAGCCATGGAACATACGGATAGCATATCAGTCGGATAATGCAAGTTTTGACGTGAGGTGAAAGCTCGGAATATCGTTTTTAAGAAGGATAATTGACGTAAATATTTTGTTGGATTTTATGAAAAACTGACCCTGAATCAGGCCCTTTCTTGCAAAAATCGCGCTTCGCTCTCGCTGAATTTCCATTTCAAAAGTGGAAGTTTGATTGTCGATCCTGGTCAAGATTACATCTTCAAAACTCATGGGTTCATGAATCAAAGGATTGAAACATTTGTAGACGCTTTCTTTAGCAGAAAAAATCAGAGTCAGAGCAGACTCAAGCGGTAGTCTATGATCTTGGCTGAAAGTGCTGAGTATCTTTTGTTCGTACGGATCGGAAGCAATCTTCGATTGTAGGCGGCTTGCCCGTTCATGAGGCATCACGGCCTCGGCATCAATACCAATGCTCTTTACGTCTCGGGAAGAGGCGATCATCGCAGCGGCGTAACCCGAACAATGAGTGATGCTGCCGACAAATCTTTCCGGCCAAACAGGTGCGCCAGTTAAATCCGAAGTAGAGAGTTTGACGGAGGGTGTAATTTTTGGCGAAGGAGAGGGAAAATTTTCGGGCTCTCAATGATGAAGTGCTTTTTGCGCACAGATGCGTCCTCGAATGAAATCGGCTTTGCGCTTGGGTAAGGCTTCCTTGAGTTGAGGTGGGATCCACGACGCATACTCGCTGATCAAAGCAGCCATTTCTTCTGGAGAGGTGGCTCCGTGGTCCGAGAAATAGATCATTTCTTTTTGAAGAGAGCTTCGGCGGCCGCTTTCATATCTTCGCGAGCTTTTGCGTTTGCGTCTCCAATTCCAGATTTGGGTTTAAAATAATCACAGAAATTAGAGCGCTCTTTTTCTACGACTCGCTCGGCTTGGCTTTCACGGCATTCGTTATTGGAGCTTCGGTCGTAAAACTCACAGGCACGGCAAGTTTTAGTATCACGTCCACATTTTCTGCAGGTATCCGCACGGCCATAATCTAAAGCCGTCAGACTTGAGCTGCAATGCCAACAATTGCCACCCTTATCGTAAGCCATAATTCGGTACTCCTTTGTCTCATTCTACACAAACTTACAGCGGTAGAATATCGAGAGGGCCTTTTCTTTGTTCACGAATCGCCTGAAGCATGGCACGAGCAGCAGAGGCTACAGTGCTGTATGGGATCTTTCTTTCAAGAGCCGCACGTCGGATCGAGAAGCTGTCTCGGATCGCATCCTCATCGGAGGTGGTATTAATCACAAGCTGAAATTTACCTTCTTGGATTGCATCCACCGTGTGAGGTGAGCCTTCGTGAACTTTATTAATCTCTTGCACGTCTAAATAATGACTGTTGAGAAATTTAGCTGTTCCGCTCGTTCCGATGAGTTTAAAGCCAAGGTCTCTTAGGCCGCGTGCTACGGCAAGGATCTCTGCCTTATCTTCATCGCGAACAGAGAGAAACACTGTCCCACTCTGAGGGAGCGGCATGCCTGCAGCCGTCATCGCTTTAGCGTAAGCTCCAGCAAAGGTTCGGCCTCTTCCCATCACTTCGCCTGTGGACTTCATCTCTGGTCCAAGGAGAATGTCGACGCCAGGGAACTTGTTAAATGGAAACACCGGTGCTTTGACGTTAAAGGTTTGAAGCCCGATATCAAAATCTTCGCGGATGCCTAAATCATGGAGAGATTTACCCATCATGACTTGCACAGCAATCTTTGCGAGAGGTTTACCGACTGCTTTACTAATAAACGGAATAGTTCTCGATGCGCGAGGATTGACCTCAAGGAGATAGATGCGATCGCCTTGGATAGCAAACTGCGCATTCATCAGGCCTACGACCTTGAGTCGTTTAGCAAGCTCGCGAGTGTAGGTTCGGATGCGATCACAGATATTTACCGGCAACGTGACGACAGGCAAGCTACAAGCACTATCACCTGAGTGGATGCCTGCTTCCTCGATGTGCTCCATGAGTCCACCGACAAAAGTTTCTTTGCCGTCGCTGATTGCGTCGACGTCCACTTCAGTTGCGCGATCTAAGAAGCGGTCAATCAAGACCGGATGTTCACCGCTGACTTGAATGGCTTCATCGATCCACTGCTTAAGCATCGTTTCGCTATGAACAATGCGCATGCCTTTTCCGCCAAGAACATAAGATGGTCGGACTAAGACTGGGTAGCCGAGTTGATTAGCGCGCTCAATCGCTTCTTTTGCTGTGAATGCAATTGTTGCTTCGGGTTGTTCAAGCCCCAGAGGTGCAAGCTCTCGAACCATGGCTTCACAGCGCTGGCGGTTTTCGGCGAGATCAATACTGTCTGTAGAAGTTCCTAAAATTTTGAGACCACCTCGCTCGAGAGCTTTAGCGAGTTTGAGTGGGGTTTGACCACCAAACTGAACGATGACTCCGAGGGGTTTTTCAACTCTCGCAATATTGAGCACGTGCTCAGGGGTAAGTGGCTCAAAGTAGAGACGATCAGAAATATCGAAGTCGGTGCTGACTGTTTCAGGGTTTGAGTTGACCATGATGGTCTCAAGTCCCATGGAGCGCAAAGCCATCGACGCGTGCACGCAGCAATAGTCAAACTCAATCCCTTGACCGATGCGGTTAGGCCCACCTCCAAGGATCATCACTTTGGCACGGGTTGAGATCCGAGACTCATCCTGACCTTTGTAACTGCTATAGAGATAAGGAGTGCGAGCTTCGAATTCTGCCGCACAAGTATCCACGGATTGAAAGACTGCGTTGACGCCAAGTTTTTCGCGGTCTAGTCGGATTTGCTCTTCATTAATTTTGAGTACTCCCGCGATTCCACGATCCGTCCAGCCTGCGGCTTTGACTTCGCGGAGCAGTTCGGCCGGGCCGAGCTGGCTGCGCGGCACCATCTCCTGGGTGCCCTCGGCGGTCTGCTCGAGCAGCCGCTCGTCGAGTTCGCGGTCGCGGTCGACGTCGGTCATCGCACGCCCACGTGCTTGAACTTCACGGGGATCGCGCCGACGTCGTAGTCCTTGCGCAGCGGATGGCCGTCCCAGTCCTCGGGCATCAGGATCCGNNCTTTCAGTTTTGAGAATTTTCTCGTAGGACAAGTGCTTTGCGATCCGTCGCAAGAACCAAGGATCAATGGCGGTGATTTTGTGAAGCTCTTCGACCGTTTTTCCATCTCGTAGTGCTTGCGCTACGGCATAGATCCGTTTTGGATTTGGCTTATGCAATAAGCTCTCGTCGTCAAAAGGTGCAAGCCAAGTGATATCGGTTTCGAGGCCGACTAAAGCTTTACCAAGAGACTCTTCAAAA
>DBAE01000144.1:0-162 GCA_002291495.1 Bacteriovoracaceae bacterium UBA1018
CTCATCAAACGCGCCATCGAGGTCGAGCTCAACCGGGGTGGACAAGTCTTCTTTGTTCACAATCGGGTTCAGTCCATTTATGAGCTCGCCAACCTCATCAAAGAGCTTGTTCCAAGTGCGCAAGTCGTCGTCGGACATGGTCAAATGTCAGAAGGGGAGCTC
>DBAE01000144.1:176-17360 GCA_002291495.1 Bacteriovoracaceae bacterium UBA1018
CTGTCCTTCTATCAGAAAAAGGCCAATGTTCTTGTTTGCACTTCTATCATTGAGTCAGGTCTCGATGTCCCTTCTGCGAACACCATTTTAGTCAATCGAGCCGATACTTTTGGATTAGCACAACTGTACCAAATTCGCGGTCGCGTCGGACGCGGTCAGCAACGAGCATACGCCTATCTATTGCTACCCGCCNNAGCGCCTCGAAGTCATTCAAAGATTTGTAGAACTGGGCAGCGGCTTTAGCATCGCCTCTCATGACTTGGAGATCCGAGGGGGAGGGGACCTGTTAGGTGCCCAACAGTCTGGTCATATCGCTGCTGTGGGCTTTGACCTTTATACAGAACTCCTCGAAGAGGCAATTCGAGAACTGGAAGGAAAACCGCCAGTCTATGAAGAGTCTACTCGTGAACCAGAAATCAAAGCTCCATTCTCATCCTTCCTGAGTGAAGACTACGTTCCAGATGTGCATCAACGTCTGTCGCTCTATCGACGCTTTTCTGCAGCAACGCAAGAAGCCGAACTCGATGAAATGGAAGAAGAACTACGAGATCGTTTTGGTCCACTTCCGGTCGAAGCCCAAAATCTTATCTGGCTTGTACGAATTAAACAGGTCTTAAAGAAAATTGGTGTCGACTCTTTGACTGTTGGCCCTGAGAGAATCTCTTTGGTGCCCGGACCAAACAGTCGACTGGATCCGAGTCGCGCCATTGCATTGATCTCGAGTCGGCCAGATAAGTATCTACTCACGCCTGACTCCAAATTCGTCACAAAAGTGACGACTCCTTCGATTAAGGATCTTTATTTCACTCTCGATCAACTTCTCAAGGAGCTTCTCCCTCGAGCACAGCTTGATAACAGATAAATTGATGGTAATCTCTATAGTATATGAATACTAAAAGAGTACCTGCGATCCTATTAGCTTTACTTGCGGCATCAGCAACCATGTTCTACTCAATCAAAGCAGTTCAAGCTGCTACTGAGTTGGCTAGAGTCAATGGAACAGTAATTACACTTGAAGACTTTAATAAAAAGTACAAAGAAAATCTCAAGTTCTTTCAGTATAAAGCCCCTACAAAACAGGCGGTTTTGGATGATTTGATCAAGAGGGAGCTTGGCATTCAAGAGGCGAGAAGACTCAAGCTGGATAAAGATCCAGAAGTCATTGAGCGCATGAACACTGTTCTTTACCATGCCGTACTTGATAAAGTATTGAGCAAACAATTTGAGACCATCAGCAGTACCGATGCTGAGGCAAAAGCTTTCTACGCGAAAAACCCAGAAGTTCGCACCAGTCACATTTTCGTGGCAGTAAGACCTGAAGCAAACCAGGAAGAAGACAAAGCCGCTTTCCAAAAAATTAAAAAGATCCAAGACGAAGCCTTAAAAGATGGAAAGATGGGCTTTGCCGAAGCGGCCCAACGCTACTCTGAAGGTGTTGCGGCACCTATGGGTGGCGACCTCGATTACCAAACTCGAGACAAACTCGATCCAACCTATTATGAGACTGCGCTTAAGCTAAAATCTCCTGGTAAGGTGAGCGGAATCATTCGTTCTCAATTTGGTTACCACATCGTCAAACTCACTGCGATTCGTTCCTGGGAAGAAACAGACAAGGCACAAGTAAAACGAATGCTTTTTGATGAAAAACGTTCGCAGATTTTTGAAAAGTACATGGCTCAACTCAAAAAGCAGTACAAAGTTTCAGTTAAGCCAGACTTAGTTAAAAACTAAGCAGCCAAAACTACTCGCAAACTCTTTAACGCCTGGGCCCTCTGCCCGGGCGTTTTTTTATCTTAAAAGCATCGAAATTATACAGCTAGTGCATTGCATTATTCTGTATGCTTGAGCATCCTCTGTGGATATGGGAAGGGATGTTTATGATGCTCAATAATTTAACCTCAATCAGTCTTGTCCTTTTACTTGGAATGAGTTCCTCGGCTTGGTCCGCTCCGTCGAGCGGGTTCATCACGCTGGATAAGTTGGAGTCTGCGGTTAATAACAGCCTCATTCTAAAATCGGACATCAAAGAGTTTCGCGATACTTTGCCTCTTCGAGCGCAGCTGGACCCTCTTTTTGCCGGCACCGCCGTTGCCGCCAAGGGACCTCGTGCTTCTGATGCCGAAATCACCCAGTTCTTAGAAGATGAAAAAATCATCGAGCAGCAGTTTCCCGTTTCAGACACAGAAGGCGAACAGGAGATCAATCAGATCCAAGCCAATAATCGCATCAGCCGTGAAAACCTCATTGCTGCATTGAAGGAACAAAACTTCACTTACGAAAAGTATCAGCAAATGATTAAGAGCAGTTTATCCAAGAGAAACCTCATCGATCGCGACATCAGAACAAAAGTCAGCATTTCTGACGACGACGTGAAAAACTACTTTTACAATAATCTCTCAAAGAACAGCTCCGCTCCCATGGCCTACAAGATCAAAATCATCACCATTAGCCCTGAAAACTATAAAGATCGTTCTGCAGCAAAAGAGACGGCCGATCGAGCGCTCAAGGCGCTCAAAGGTGGAGAGTCATTTGAAGAGGTTGCAAAGCGAGTCAGTGATGATCCAACTGCCCAAACAGGGGGAGATTTGGGCACCCTTTCGGAAGATCAAATGAATCCTGCTTTCCGATCTGCTGTAAAAAAGCTTCAAATCGGTCAGGTCAGCGACCTCCTTGGAGACGCAAAAAGTCGCTTTTTTATTCTTAAACTAGTCGACATCTCCTCTACTGAAAGTGACCGCTTGGCTAAAATGTCGAATGAGATCCGTTCCCAACTCGCAGCTGCTGAATATCAGCGCCAAATTCAACTTTGGATCGAACGCCAGCGCCAAATCGCGTTTATTCATCGCTCAGGTCAGCCATCGATTGCTGGGATTAAGCAATAGTGCTAGACCTAGCCAACTATGATTCTCGCACTCACTCCCGGTGATCCGGAGGGTATCGGTCCAGAAATTACATGGAAGGCTATCCAGAAATACCACGGGGATAGACAACTAGATTTCTCACTTTTGTGTATTGGCGCTCGCGAACCTTTCGAACAGATGAAGGTTCCAATTATTGAGGCGGACCCAAATCACTTAACCCCCCCCGATCAAAAAGAGCCTTTTGTTTGGCTCCTTCCAGCACCACCACCGAAAGACACCAGTCTTCTCACCGGTGGTTTTCAGTCAGGATGGTCCATTCAAACTGCGACGGAGCTCATCCAAAAAGGAAAAGCAGCTGCTCTTGTGACGGGCCCCATCAGTAAAGAACGACTTCAAAAGGGTGGTTTTAAATATTCAGGACATACCGACTTTTTAGCTGATCTTTGTCGAGTCCCAGAAGTCACCATGATGCTGGCCAATTCGCAGTTACGCATTTCATTAGTCACCGTGCATATCGCGCTCAAGGATGTCTCAGCTCGTCTCACTCGCAAAGGCATTCGAAGAGCTGTTACCCAAACTGCCTCAGCACTACGAGATTGGATGGGGATAAAAATTCCACACATCGCGGTAGCTGCTCTCAATCCTCATGCGGGCGAAGAGGGTCTATTTGGTCGAGAAGAGATCGAAATAATCGAGCCAGAGCTCAAAGCCATTGAAAAAGACTTTCCAAATCAGTTTCGACTATCGGGACCGCTACCGGCTGACACTCTTTTTGCAAAGCACATCCTGGCGCCGAAAGCAGAGCGTTATGATGGGGTAATTTGTATGTACCATGATCAAGGCTTGATCCCTGTTAAGCTGCTTGATTTCCCAAACACGGTCAATATAACGTTGGGCCTTCCCATCGTTCGGACCTCTGTAGATCATGGGACGGGATTTGATATTGCGGGTCAAAACAAGGCAGATCCATCTAGCCTCATCTCTGCGATTGAGACGGCCGCACAGATTTGTAGAGAATTATAAAAGTTTAACGGAGCACATATGGCAAACACGATGGTAAAAATTAATCCTTCGATCTTCAGAGAATATGACATTCGCGGTATTGCTGGACGAGATCTTACTCCAGAGTTTGCCGAGCTCTTAGGTCGTGCATACGCTGAGACTATCTCCAGCAAAACCCCTAAAGCCGGCCGTAAAAAACTCACTGTTTCTGTAGGTTGGGACTGCCGCCTCACCGGTGAAAGTTATTCCTCAAACCTGATCAAAGGTCTCTTGGCTGGCGGTCTTGATGTAGTTCGACTGGGTGTTTGTCCGACACCTCTGACTTACTTCAGTGTCTTCACCAAAGATCTTGATGGCGGCATCATGGTGACTGGCTCGCACAATCCAGCCGACTACAATGGATTTAAGATTTGTATCGGCAAAGACACTATTCACGGTCATCAAATCCAAGAAATGCGTGTGACGATGGAAAAGATCCTTGCTGGTGATGGAAAGCCCGTCACTGCTCCTGGCTCGACATCCGATCTCGAAATCATCCCACTTTATATCGATCATCTCGTAAAACATGCCCGTTCGCTTAAACCTAAAAAGATCATTATTGATGCTGGTAATGGAACGGCAAGTACCGTTGCACCAGAATTATTTGAACGCCTGGGTGCCGACGTCATTCCTCTTTTTTGTGAGCTCGATGGTCGTTTTCCAAACCATCATCCAGACCCGACTGTGCCCGAAAACTTAAAAGATCTTGTGGCTGCAGTTAAGCGTGAAAAAGCAGACTTCGGCGTAGCCTTTGACGGCGATTCAGATCGCATTGGTTTAGTTGATGAGACAGGGCGCATCATCTACGGAGATGAGCTCATGGTGATGTTTTCAAGAGACATCTTGAAAGAGCTTCCAGGTGAGACCATCATCTCTGAAGTGAAGTCGAGCCACCGCCTTTATGAAGATATCGCTAAACACGGCGGTAAAGGCATTATGTGGAAAACGGGTCACTCCCTAATCAAATCAAAAATGAAAGAAACTTCAGCTGCTTTAGCGGGAGAAATGTCTGGCCACATTTTCTTTGCTGATCGCTATTTTGGATATGNNGATCTACGCTGCTCTCCGAGTTTATGAGATCGCTTCTAAAACCCAAGGCCCAATCTCGACAACTATTGCAGATTTGCCGCAGACGATCTCTACACCAGAAATTCGTATCGACTGTGAAGAGACTAAAAAGTTTGCACTTGTTGAGGAAACCAAACGCCGCCTCTCTAGCGGACGCAAGGTCAACGACATCGATGGTGTACGTGTGGACTTTGGAGATGGCTGGGGGCTAGTTCGCGCTTCAAACACACAGCCCGTCTTGGTTTTGAGATATGAAGCGACCACTCAAAATCGCCTCAATGAGATCAAAGAGACCGTAGAAACAGCGCTTACCGGTGCTGCTGATGCTATTGGTCATAGTAAAATTTCGTTCAGCCCTGCGGCCCATTAATCTGGCGTCGCACGGCTGCATCGAAATGTGATACATGGATAAAATCGATGGCAACCGAACGTGCGCTAACTAAGGGCTCGACTAAAACTACGAAAGTCTCAAAAACACCAAAAGCCATGTCGCTCACGACAAAGGTAGACGTGCCTGCGTCGTTACGGCCAAGCGCTAACGACGAAGCCATTGTGGTGAAAGGCGCAAAGGTACATAACCTAAAAAACATTAGCGTTATGATCCCTCGTGATCAACTGACTGTGATCACCGGTCTATCCGGATCCGGAAAGTCGTCTCTTGCCTTTGATACTATTTATGCTGAAGGACAGAGGCGTTACGTAGAAAGCTTATCGGCCTATGCCCGGCAATTTCTGGAACAACTCGGAAAACCCGAAGTCGAGTCCATCGACGGCTTAAGCCCCACCATTGCTATTGAACAACGAACCGTCAGCTATAATCCAAGATCAACGGTCGGCACGGTGACTGAAGTTTGGGATTATTTGCGCCTTCTTTATTCGAGAGTGGCAAAACCCTATTGCTGGAATTGTGGAAAGCCCATCCATTCACAATCACCCCAACAAATTGTTGATCACATCTTATCTTCGCCCGAAAATACCAAGCTTGCGATTTTGTCTCCCATCGTCCGTGGCAGAAAAGGTGAGTATCAAAAAGAACTCATTCAACTTCGGCAGCGTGGGTTTGTGAGAGTGCGTATCGATGGTGAAATTCTGGACCTTTCGCAAGACTTTGCCCTCGATAAAAACAAAAAGCACGATATCGACGTTTATGTCGATCGCCTCATTATCAAAGGGGACCGAGGAACGCTAGGCACCCGAGTGAGTGACTCGGTCGAACTCGCTCTGAAACTGAGCGAAGGCTTGTTGATCCTTGAAGTNNCTAAAGAGACTTTGATGTCTGAAAAGTTCGCGTGTACGGATTGCAACATTAGCTATCCCGCGCCTGAGCCACGAACATTTTCTTTTAATAGCCCGATGGGTGCATGCCCAAAGTGTGACGGCCTTGGGGTTGACCCACTCGAACCCGAGAATGAAGAGCCTGAAGAGTTGGCCGATGGTAATCCTGCTCCAAAAGCCGAAGCAAAGCCATGTCCCACTTGTCATGGTGCTCGACTTCGTAAAGAAAGCCTTCACTTTAAGCTCGCAGAAAAAAACATCGCCGAACTCGCCTCTATGTCGATTACTGAGCTGAGCGGATTTTTTCCATCACTGAGTCTCTCACAACGAGAGCTCATGATCGGAGACCGGATCTTAAAAGAAATTAAAGAACGTCTCGGATTTCTCGTCGAAGTCGGCGTGGGATATCTCAGTATGAGTCGTCCAGCACAAACTCTTTCAGGCGGCGAAGCACAGCGTATTCGTCTCGCCACACAAATAGGTAGCTCCCTCGTTGGAGTCATCTATGTTCTTGATGAACCGAGCATTGGGTTACACCAAAGGGATAACGACAAATTAATTGCAACACTGACTAAGCTCAGAGACCTGGGCAATACGGTCCTCGTTGTTGAACACGATCGCGATACAATCGAAAAAGCCGACTGGATCGTAGACTTAGGACCAGGCGCAGGCACTCGTGGCGGTGAAGTCATTGCAGTTGGAACACTTCAGGATATCTTAGCTTCGAAAGAAAGCCTCACCGGCAAATACATGCGTGGAGAGCTTGAGATCGAGACCCCAAAAGTTAGACGGGTCTGGTCCAAAGATCGTGTGATTAAAATTGAAGGTGCTCATCAAAATAATCTGAAGAGCGTATCGGCAGAGTTTCCTCTGGGTACTCTCACTTGTGTTACCGGGGTTTCTGGCAGCGGAAAGAGCACCTTAGTCATAGATACTCTTTACCGGTTGTTGGCGACAGAGCTTTATAACGTAAAACCGATGGACCTAAAGATTAAGTCCGCTAAGGGTCTTGATCTCATTGATAAGGTCGTAGACATCGATCAAAGCCCCATCGGTAAGACTCCTCGATCTAATCCTGCTACCTATACCGGATTATTTAGCCTCATTCGCGAACTCTTTGCACAACTCCCAGAATCACAAATCCGTGGTTATGGTCCAGGCCGGTACTCGTTCAACGTCAAAGGGGGTCGATGTGAAGCCTGCGAAGGAGATGGTGTTACAAAGATCGAAATGCACTTTCTCCCAGATGTGTTTGTCCAATGTGAAGTGTGCAAAGGTCGACGCTACAATCGCGACACGCTTGAGATTAGATACAAAGGTAAAAACATTGCTGACGTCCTTGAGATGACCGCAGAGGATGCCTATGAGTTTTTCGATGCTATCCCAACTTTGAAAGCTAAACTTAGAGTGATCAATGAAGTTGGATTGGGCTATCTCAAACTCGGTCAAAGTGCGACGACACTATCCGGAGGCGAAGCTCAGCGGATCAAGTTATCCAAAGAACTTTCTAAACGCGCCACGGGTAAAACAATCTATATTTTAGACGAGCCATCGACAGGACTTCATTTTGATGACGTTAAAAAACTCGTCTCCATCCTTCAAGCCTTAGTGGATCAAGGAAATACTGTCGTTATCATTGAACACAACTTAGATATCATCAAAGTTGCCGATCATATTATCGATGTCGGTCCGGAAGGTGGAGTAGGTGGTGGGACCATCGTTGCTGCCGGCACTCCTGAAGAAATTATCAAGAACGCTGCAAGCCATACTGCTCGATTTTTAAAACCCTACCTGACTTAATCGATTAGTTGATCTGAAATGGTACTTTTGAGCAGAGATGATAAACGGGCAATGCAGTCTCTCCGCTACTTGAGTTTACAACACGCATGAGCATGTGATTTTCATCTAGTACCGAATAATTGTAATGAACCGTCATGCGAACATACTCTTCTGAGTCCATCTTTTGGAACTCTCCAGAAGCGGTCACTCGAAGCTCGTTCTTAGGTGTACATCCGGCAAGATAAGTGAGGTTTTTTTCGCCTTCGCGTGCGTTCAAAGAATGCTCTAATCCGTCAGTGATATAGATATCCATCTCAGATCCGGCAATCGTCGTATAATTATCGACATCATTAATCTGAGTATGAAGAAACGTGACGTCGTAGACGTTGAGCGCATTCGTGCATCTATACTTCCCATTGATTTCGGGACATGCGCCGAACACCGTACTCGCACCAAAAAGACATAGAATCAAAGACCCAAATACGAATAGATTCATGTGGGCTTAATAAATCACTCTTCAAAAAAGAGCAACTCCCGGCAATTTCCATTACATTTCGTTAGTTTATTCTTTAATCTATTTGCCCCGTACTATTGTGCAGGTCTTTTGAAAGATAAAATAATTCTGATAGCGCTCATCGACGCTAGAGACCTGATTAATCCCGCCGTTTCTACGTGCTGCTTCTATACTTGCGTCTCCGACTGCGACCAAACTCAAGTAGGAGGTGGCGCATGCTTCACCGACTCGAGGACCGGTAGCATTTGGTGTCGCCAAGTTAGGATAATAGACGTCTGAATAAAGTACTCCAGCTACGGGGGCTCTTGCACAAGACATTAGCGCCATCCCCATGGTCAGCATGGCCCACGGCAAGATACGAAATATTTTTGAACGCTTCATCGAAGTTCTCCTTAAACAGATCGATTATCTGAAACAAAAAAGGGTCATCTCTGGTTAATGCCAGAAACAACCCTTTTTTGTACTTTACTCTATAGCCGACCTCTCACTGAGATCGCCATAAACGAATTATCCCAAAATACGGAATGCGATAACGAACGCGTAAAGAACGAGAGACTCGATCAGTGCCAATCCGATAATCATTGGGATGAAGATCTTAGGTTGGGCAGCTGGGTTGCGAGCGATCCCTTCAAGAGCTGCTACAGCTGTTTTAGCTTGGCCAAGTGCGCCGCCAGCTGCTGCGATACCAATAGCTACTGCTGCAGCTAGAGGCATTGCCCAGTTAACGGTTCCACCAGCTGCGGCAGCGNNGATGAAGGTTGCAGATAATACCAAAATTTTACGAAGATTCATTTAAACTTACCATCCTTTCTCAATGGTCATGTGCAGTCGACAGGGAAATGTAGACCATCGTCATTAGACAAAAGACGAAGGCCTGGATAAAGGCCACAAACACTCCTATCCCGTAAAAAATTACAGGGAGAAGGTATGGAACCAAACCACTAAAAATTCCTAAAACGATATGATCGCCCATGATGTTAGATCGCAGTCGCAAAGCAAGCGAAAGGGGGCGGAAAACATGNNAACCAAAGGACTGGTCCTAAGAAGTGTTTCAAATAACTAAGACCATTGGCTCTAAGACCAGCAAAATTATAGTACAAGAATACAAAGAGACCCAATGCTAGGGTCGTATTCATATTGTCTGTTGGTGGTAAAAAGCCCGGAATCAAGCCGACGATATTTGAAGTAAAAATAAAGATGAACAATGTTCCGATCACTGGGAAGTAAGTCGGTGCATCGTGATGTCCCACTACGCTTTCAGTCAAGCCGTAGAGGCGTTCTGCAATAATCTCGAAAAAATTACGAAAAGTGAGCTTAGGCTCTGGAATAAGTCCGCCACTAGGCGACCTCAGAACTCGTGTGAGTTGAAATCGTGCTATGGCCGTTAGGACAATGACTAATGTCGCGATGATAATAGCAGTCACGACATGGGTAGGGGCATGCTCTAATCCTGGGATGAGCGATATCCATGTAAAACTATGTTCATGCATGATTTAATTCCTTCTTACTCCACCAAAACCCGCCTACAAGAGGAACCACTAACATTGTTCCTACGCCCATAACGAGCGCTCCAATTGGAGCCGCCTTGGCCTGAAACAAAATCCATCCTAGTACTCCAAAGCTGCAAAGCTTAATGGTTCCCCAGAATAGGGTTTGGATCGAAGCAATGGTTTTTTCTTGGACCTGATCAGACATCAAATTCATCGCTGCTGCAATGGTTTTCGCTAATGCAACGAGGTCAAACAAACAAAAAAGCCATAGCCCGAGCGCCCAAAATAGGGCCGTCTGAATTTGAGCCTGGGTAAATGACAGTACTACTACACCTAACACGCACCAAAACAAAGCTACCCATAAGAAGGGCGCCATTGACTTGAGATCTAAGGTTTGTAGGGAGTTTTTGGCTTTGTTCACTGCTTTTTCTTAAATCGTTGTTATTACTTGCTCTTGTCCTCTGAAGCGTCTTCTTGAATGATTTTCTTATAGACCTGATAAAGGCGATAAGAAGCGGCAACCAGTCCAAAAAGGGCCATCAAAAGAACCGTAATCCAGGGAAAATCGAGCTTCGTGACCAATAAATATCCGAGGCCAATGCCGCCTCCGACAAAACCGATAAAGTCCGACACGATCACTCCGAAAAGACCTAAGTTCCGAACCCATTCTTTTCGAGGATCTTCCTGATTCATTTGAACACTTGCCGGGTTAGCATGTGGGCTGTGGGGCAGTCAATAACATTGGATGAACTTGTCACCGGCTTCGTTGCGCCTTGCGTTCTTTGATGCGCATCAATTTTACCTGAATGACTTCGGGCGCCGGGTACTCTGACTTAATTGCCTCGTATTGAGTATACGCGGCATCGAGCTGATCCATTTCTTCCAGGCAAGAGGCAATACCAAACTTAGCCAAAACAGACGTGCTGCTACTCGGATACTGTTTAATAAATCGATTAAACGTGTCGATTGCCTGCTGAAATGTAAATTGAGGCGTGGTCTCACCACTTTGAGCTGTTTGAGAGGCTCGAGTAAATTGGCTCATACCGATCTCATAGAGCGCTTTTTCGGCCAGTGGGTGGGTAGGATACTTTTTCATCAATTCTTCGAAAGATGATATGGCCTCTGAAAACTCCCAGCGAAAAAAATGGGCCTTTCCAATTCTAAAGATAAATTCGGCTGCTTCAGGTGTTTGTGGTCTGAGTTGAAGCAGTTTATTGTAATGTTGAATAGCTTGGTCGTATTGTTCAGTTTTCGCGTATAGGATTTCACCAATCTGAAGTTGTGACTCCCAGGCCATCTCGGGGTTTTTGGAGTTTTCGGCGAGCCGGCTAAATTTCTGAATCGCTTCGGGATACTGAGCTAAATAAAGCGTCTGAGTCATCGCGGCACGGAAGAGGGCTTGCAAACCCAGTTGCCCTTGCGGGTCTCGGACCGCCACTTTTTCAAATTCAGCTACTGCCGCTGCATACTGCTGATCAGACCAAAGTTTTTCTGCAAAGATATAACGGTTCTTAACCGTCTGCCCGGTGCAGCCAACTGTCTGAATCACAAGTACTAACGCTAGGAGAGTACGGCCCACGCGGGTCCGTACTCCACACAGAGCCTTTTTAATGTACTTGTTCACCGGAGCCTTCTGACCCATCAGCTCCACCATCCGCTGTGGTGGCCGCCTCAGCAACTTCTGCTGTCGTAGCAACAGTTCCATCTTCGTTTACTACGCGGTTTTCGGCCATATATTCAAACGATACGATTTTTTCTCCGGTAGCTACGTTCATAAGGCGGACACCTTGAGTGTTTCTGCCTTGTTCGGAAATACCACCAACATTGATTCGAATCATTTGTCCCCGATTTGAAACCAACATGACATCGTCTTTTGGAAGAACTTGGCGGGTACCCATTACTGTTCCATTCTTATCCGTAGTTTTCATGGTGATAATGCCTTTTCCACCACGGCTTTGAATGCGGTACTCAGAAGTAGGCGTGCGCTTACCGTAACCAGAGTCTGTGACGGTGAGGACCTCAAATCCTCCTTCTGTATTGTCATTGTCGGTCAATACTTCCATCGCAACTACACGATCGTCTGGATCAAGACTCATTCCGATCACGCCACGAGCGGTTCTTCCCATCGGCCGGACATCTTCTTCGCTGAAGCGAATCGACATTCCATCTTTTGAGCACAAGAAAATATGATTCTTCCCTGTCGTGAGTTTCGCGCTGACAAGCTCATCACCTTCGTCGGTAGAAATCGCAAGTAGGCCTGCACTTCTCACATTACTAAATTCACTTAAGGCTGTCTTTTTGATCACTCCGGCTTTCGTGACCATGACTACAAACTCGTTTTCCTTAAACTCTTTTACAGGAAGAATAGCTTTAATCTTTTCACCTGGAGTTAACGCAACGAGATTGACGATCGCCTTGCCTTTAGCTTGGCGGCTAGCCTCTGGGACTTTGTAAACTTTAAGCCAATAGAGACGTCCTTTGTCAGTAAAACATAAGAGGTAGCTTAGAGTATTACATCGATAAATAGCGGTGACAAAGTCTTCATCGCCCGTCGTTACGCCGCGAATTCCTTTTCCTCCGCGGTTTTGAGCGCGAAATAGGCTTGGATCTGATCGCTTAACATATCCGGTATGAGTGATGCTGACGAGAGTATCTACGTCTGCAATAAGATCTTCATCTTCGAATTCGGTGCTGGCGCCGACCACGATCTCTGTACGTCGTTTGTCGCCGTAGTTTTCTTTCACTTCAAGAAGTTCTTTCTTAATCACTTCAAATACGAGCGCTTCGCTGCCCAAAATCTTTCTCAGTTCTGCGATCAAAGCGAGTACTTGGGTATACTCTTCAATAATCTTATCGCGCTCTAGACCAGTTAAGCGGTGAAGTCGCATGTCCAAAATGGCTTGCGCCTGAATCTCGCTGAACTGGAAGCGACCAATTAAAGCGATCTTAGCTTGTTCGGAGTTGGATGAAGCCTTAATGAGAGAGATCACTTCGTCGATATTTTCGACGGCCTTCTTTAATCCTTCTAAGATGTGAGCGCGTGCTTCTGCTTTTTTAAGTTCATAGATAGTACGTCGAACAACGACGTCTTTTCTGTGCTCTACAAAAGCCCAAATCATATCGCGAAGATTAAAAAGTTTAGGCTGGTTCTGATGAATCGCTAGGAGATTAATTCCGAAACTTTCCTGCAGTTGAGTGAGTTTATAGAGTCGGTTGAGAAGGACGTTAGAATTTTCGCCTTTCTTAATCTCGATTACAATTCTCATCCCAGTTCGGTCGGACTCGTCACGCAAATCGGAGATGCCTTCGATCTTTTTATCCCGCACCAAATCTGCAATTTTTTCGATGAGCTTTGCTTTGTTTACTTGGTAAGGCAACTCGGTGACGATAATTCGTTCGCGGTCTCCCTTCCAAGCTTCGATCTCAGTCCGTGCCCGCAAAATAATGGCACCACGTCCGGAGCGATAGGCTTCTCGAATATTTCCGCCAAAAATAAATCCGGCAGTAGGGAAGTCAGGGCCCTTCACATATTGAAGCATGGCGTCCGTATCTAATGCTGGGTTATCGATGAGGGCCATGGTGGCATCGATGACTTCAGATAAATTGTGCGGTGGAATGTTGGTCGCCATTCCCACTGCAATCCCCGAAGATCCATTCACCAATAAGTTTGGAATCCGAGAAGGAAGAACCTGTGGCTCAGTTAAGCTGTCATCATAGTTTGGGCCGTAGTCGACAGTTTCCTTATCTAGATCGGCAAGGAGTTCGTCAGTGATCTTATCCATGCGGATCTCGGTATAACGCATGGCTGCTGGTGAGTCGCCATCGATAGAACCGAAGTTTCCTTGGCCATCAATCAGTGGGTAACGAAGTGAGAAGTCTTGAGCCATCCGAACAATGGTGTCGTAAACGGCGACGTCGCCATGAGGATGGTACTTACCGATGACGTCTCCAACGACACGAGCCGACTTTTTGTACGGTTTGTTGTGGGTGTTGTTGAGGTCGTACATGGCGTACAAAACTCGACGATGTACGGGCTTAAGTCCGTCACGAACATCTGGAAGTGCGCGACCAACGATGACGCTCATAGCGTAATCAAGGTATGCGCCTCTCATCTCGTCTTCGATGTTGACTAGTATTGTGCTTTTATCTGGAGTCTGAATATCGCTCATAGTTTAGCGTCTCGTCCTGTGTGTACTGAGTAAAATTAGTATCTGAAAATAAAGGATGCCCAGGTAAATCCGCTTCCAAAGGCAGCGGATGCGACCAACATTCCCGGCTTAAGACGTCCGGCCTTCACTGCCTCATCCATCCCTAGTGGGATGGTTGCTGCAGTCGTGTTTCCAAATTTTTGAATGGTATTGAAAATCTTATCTTCTGAGATGCCCAGTTGTTTGCCAACCATTTCGTTGATGCGAAGATTTGCTTGGTGGAACAAGAATAGGTCCACATCTCCAATTTGTAGATTATTGGATTTAAGTGCTTCAACAAGGACTTCCGGCATTCTCTTTACTGCATGCATGAAAACGGTCTTTCCGTTCATTCGCGGAAAGTGATCTCCACGTGCCAAAATCTCATTTGAAAGTCTTGGTCCATCGTACGCTAAAGATGGGGCTTGAATCCAAAGTTCCTTAGCAAAGGAGCCGTCGGCATGGAGGTGAGTGGAAAGAATGTGTGGCTCGTTAGCTTTAGCTACTGAGTCGCAAGCCCCCACAACAACTGCTCCTGCGCCATCACCGAACAACACCGATACTTCGCGTCCTTGTGGAGTTCGGTCTAAACCTTTTGAATGAACTTCAGATCCTACGACTAGAATCTTTTTATACATACCGGTTCGGATAAATTGATCAGCAATCGAGATGCCGTAAACAAATCCTGTGCATTGCTGACGTACATCAAGAGCTGCGATTCCTGGTACACCTAATTTTGCCTGGAGAAAGCACGCTGTACCTGGGAACTCGTGATCTGGGCTCAATGTAGCCAAGATGATCATGTCGAGCTCTTCTTTTTTCGTTTTGGATGCTTCCAGCGCGCGAATTGAAGCTTCATACGCTAGGTCAGATGTAGTGGTTTCACCTTCGACCCAGTGTCTTTGTTTAATCCCAGTGCGTTGACTGATCCACTCGTCAGAAGTGTCCATCATTTGCGCAAGATCATCGTTTTTGAACACCTTCGGCGGAACAAAAGATCCGACACCAAGAATCTTTGAACTTCTCATACGTCTAGGTTCCTTACTCGCAATGCGTTTTCTTCGATAAATTGCCTACGTGGCTCGACTTGATCGCCCATGAGTACAGAAAAAATACCATCTGCTTGGACCGCATCGTCGACTCCTACTTTAAGTAAAGTTCGACGTGCTGGATCCATAGTTGTTTCCCAAAGTTGCTCTGGATTCATCTCACCCAAGCCTTTGTAACGTTGAATAGACATCCCGTTTTTTGCTCTTTCAACAATCTTGCGCGATAGTTCTTCTCCATCTGGAGCCGTATCCACGAGCTTGCCATCAGCTAAGATCTCGTATGGACCTTCACCAATAGTTTGCATACCTTGATAATGTTTAATGAGCTCTTCGTACTCGGGTGAATCCAAAGTGGATACGTTAATAGGTGAAATTCTTTTTGATCCTTGGATGGTATTCTCAACAGTAGCAAACCAGGAATTGTGTTCAGCATCCTTTGCTAAAGTGTATTGGAAGAACACGTCGTTTTTCTGAGCTTCCTTTGCGATTGCAAGGAGCGCAGCTTCAAATTTTTCTTTATCTTCAAGAGTCTTAGCAGTCACTTGATGTTGGATAAGCCCGCGCAAAACAAGCGGATGCAATTTTCTGGCTACGCGGTCAATCGATTTACCAAGACGTGCTGCCGATTTGAGACCGGAAATCGCTTGGCTCGGTGGAATAATTTGATTCCTTGACTTGATTTGGATTCCATCCATGCCGCTCGTGAGCAAGTACTCAGAAAGTTCGAACTCATTTTTTAGGTACTTTTCCTTATTGCCCTTCTTTGTCTTATACAAAGGGGGTTGAGCAATGTAGAGGTAACCTTTTTCGATCACCAAAGGCATTTGGCGGTAGAAGAAGGTGAGAAGTAACGTTCTGATGTGCGATCCATCGACGTCTGCATCGGTCATGATAACGATTTTGTGATATCGAATCTTATTGATATCAAAATCATCTTTTCCAATTCCGGCACCCAAGGCAGTAATTAATACTCTGATTTCCTCAAATCCTAGCATCTTGTCGAATCGTGCTTTTTCGACATTGAGGATTTTTCCTTTCAAAGGAAGAATTGCTTGGTTTTTACGATCGCGTCCCTGCTTAGCAGAACCACCCGCACTGTCTCCCTCGACGAGATAAACTTCGCAAAGAGCCGGATCTTTTTCTTGGCAATCTGCCATTTTTCCGGGCAATCCACTAAAATCGAGCGCTGTTTTACGACGGGTGAGATCACGCGCCTTCTTGGCAGCAATTCGCGCGAGCGCGGAATCGATTCCTTTTTGAACGACTTTTTTTGCTGTGGCTGGGTGCTGTTCAAAATAGTCTGTGAGTTTTTCGTAGGCCGCACCGTTCACGAAACTCTCAACCTCACTATTTCCTAGTTTAGTTTTAGTTTGGCCTTCGAATTGTGGTTCTGGAACTTTCACACTAATCACGCAAGCTAGGCCTTCACGAATATCTTCGCCTGATAGCGTTTCTTTGAAATTTTTTGCTAAACCAGATTCTTGTACGTATTTGTTGATGACTCGAGTTAGTGCGTTTCTGAAGCCGGATACGTGTGTTCCACCTTCAATCGTGTTGATGTTGTTGACGTATGAAGAGGTGGTTTCAGCATAGGAGTCGTTCCACTGAAGAGCTAACTCTGCGATCATTCCTTCTTTTTCGGCGGTGATGAAAATGACTTCGTCGTGCAAGCGCTGTTTTGATTTGTTAATATATTCAACAAACTGTATCAGGCCGCCTTCATAATGAAATTCATGCGACTTTTGTGGTTCTTGGCGCTCATCGGTCAAAGTAATTCGAATACCGCTGTTGAGGAACGCTAGCTCTCGAAGTCGGGCTGCCAAGGTTTCAGAATTAAATTCGATCGTTTCGAAAATTTCTGGATCGGGTTTAAACGTGGTCATGGTTCCACGTTTATCGGTCACGCCTACTTCTTTAAGC
>DBAE01000163.1 GCA_002291495.1 Bacteriovoracaceae bacterium UBA1018
GAGTATGGGTCGGAAACTCGTGGCTAACAACAGTATTAAGAAGTGAAGAATAGATCGAATGAACTAATTCATTGATAAAAGGCTGGGTCGTTTCTTCAGAGCAAAGCCTTGCCAAAAGTGACAGGAGATACGGATCCGAGAGAATATGGCAATTGGGGCCGTAGCGATGCTCAGCCTCCGAAAGCTTAAATTTTACATTCTGAAACTGCTGATCCATTAGAGCAAAACCTCGTGGGTCGGCTGTTCGTTGGAGGCCAAGGCGGGAGAGCTGGCGTTCGAGCCAGAGGTGAGTGAGTTACCGTTCGAGGCAGAGCCGAGAGAATGAACAGACGCTCTGAGACGCGATTGATAAGTATCTAGGTCCGGCTCGTGGCAAAAACGACATCGAGCTTCATACATCTCTTTTGCGCCGACAGCGACGGTGCCTTGGTCACCTGCGGTTCTCTGAGTCCGTGAAGCAGGATTTCCGCAAACCACACACACGGCTGAAAGTTTAGTAACGCTTTCTGAAACCGCAAGGAGTCTTGGCATTGGGCCAAAGGGTTGACCTCTAAAATCCATGTCCAATCCCGCGCAGATGACCCGCATACCGCGGTAAGCAAGTTTCTGAGCAATCTCGACTATGGACTCATCAAAAAACTGGGCCTCATCAATTCCAACAACACGTGTGTTGTCATCGACGAGATCGAGGATGTTGCGAGCATGTTCGACAGGGATAGAAAGGATACGAGTGGCGTCATGGCTTTGAACATGATCTGAACTGTATCGATTATCAATTTTGGGCTTAAAGACTTGTACTTTTTGGCGAGCGATTTGAGCGCGTTTGAGACGACGCACGAGCTCTTCGGTTTTACCACTGAACATGCTTCCACACACGACTTCGATTGATCCCATGTCTTAAGGCTGTATCAAAGGACCCTAGCTTTGGGAAGTTACTCACCGCCGAAAAAGGGGTTTTTGGATGCGGGTGCGTGCAGTGCGTTAGTTGTGACCCCGCAGCGGGGTTTTGAGTCAAGGAGACGGATGCGAGGAGTGATCACTGATATCTAATATTTTAGCCATTTTAGGCTCAATTTTAGCGAAATTCTTAAAATTTCGATTGACGACTTTTGAGGGTGCTTCATTTTTGGCTGCCTATTGCATCAACAATTCATTCTAATACGATTCTCGTTGTCCTTGGGTGCCGTCAATTCGAACAGACCCATTTTAATTTCGAAAATCCGTTTCCTTTTCTACTGGCAGCCATCTAGGAGTGCTAAAAACTCCCATGTTATGCAGGAGCAATGAAAACGACGAGCCTAAAAAACCTCACTCACGCAGCACTCCTTCATGAGACGCAGACTCTGGTATCCGAAGAGCGAAAAATCACCTTGGCTCTCTTGGAGCACCTCTTAGAAATCGATAGCCGGATGCTTTACGCTGAGCTTGGGTATGCCAGTCTTTTTGAATTTTCAGTGAAGCACCTAGGTCTGAGTGAAGGCTCCGCACATCGTAGGATCTCAGCTATGCATTTGATGAGAGAGGTTCCTGACGTGAAGGCCCAGCTTCAATCCGGTTCGCTCAGTTTATCCAATGCCGCTCAAGCGCAAGTGATTTTCCGAAAGGAAAAGAAACTGAAAAAGGTTCGAAGATCCATCTTAGATAAAAAAGAAGTCCTCGCACGGCTTCAAAACAAAACACAAAAAGAAGCCCAAAATATCTTTCTGGAGTTGGCGCCTGAAATAGCCGTTCCAAACGAGCAAGTCAGGGCCCTGACTCCTGAAAAAACAGAATTGAAACTGGTACTCTCTCAGGAGTTACTCGATAAATTGAACTACTTAAAAGCTCAGCTTGCTNNCTCATGCGCTACCACCTCAGGCGAGTTACGCGGAGCTCGTCGAAAAACTGGTCTGTGAAAAAATTGAGTCTTTGGATAAGAAGCGCGGTAAACTCACAGGAGTTAAAACTTCCCACATCGAATCTCCCCGTTTGCAAAACCCCGCAGCGGGGCAAATCAAAACAAATCACTCAAGTGCTCAACCGGGAAATACTTTGAGCCCAAAACCCCGGGGTGCTAAATATGTCCCGCTCCTGCTCAAAAGAACCCACATCCCACTACCGCTCCAGAGAACTATTCGACATCGCGCTACCCATCGATGTGAGTACATTTGCCCAAAAACCCATCGAAGATGCGCTTCGATTTATAAACTGGAGATCGATCACGTGGAGCCCGTTTCTCGAGGAGGCGACAATACACCAGAAAATCTGCAGCTACTTTGCCGCACACATAATGTGCATCAAGCACGTAAGAAATTAGGAATCAGAGTAATAGAGCGGTTTCGGTCGGTGTAGGACTACTAGGCGAAAGCCCGTCTAGATGATAGTCCGCCGCAAATGGTCTAAACGGCCGCGCATAATCCAAACCGCAGCGCGCACGGGCTTCCTATGGTCCACCACCTACCTGCATTCACCGCGCAGCCTTATCAAAAAGCCGTTGCAATCAACTTAAGCAGGGCAATCAACAAAATCCCAAAGGTAAGAAAGATAAATCCCGCAAATAAGAGTTTCGGAAAAAGTGCGATGACAGCTGCACGAGGAGTGCTGGTACGGTAGTAAGCTCGAGCTCCGACCACGGTAATAATGACGGTCAAAAACGAGGCTATAAAACCTCCTGCTATTGGAAGCCCAGACAAAATGGATGGAGCCATTCCGTAGCAGACTACGATCAGGGCGGACTCGTAGTTGACCTCTCTTGGCGCCCCGTCTTTTCCTGGTGAAACTAAAAGTCTTGCACCTAAGAACACGAAGAACGAGGTGAATAAAACGGAAGCAAGGGTCCAGAACGGATCTAAGATAACCGAACCTACACCCATGATCCAATGAAGAAGGCGCTCTCTTACCTCAGCAAAGACAGCGCTTCGTCCAGGATTGTCCACGTCTGCTAAATGATCTGCGATTTTGAATGCGTTACGAAAGTAAGGTTCAAACACCCCACCCACTGCAGACTGCCAAATGTACTGGAGGGCAGATCCAATCCAATGAGTCACAATCACAAATACCAAAGGAGCTGTGACGCCTAGTCGACCTCTTGAGTCCGCAAGCTGGGAAAGTGTTCCAAAAAACGAGCTTGGACGAGTCAGGATTGCCCAGAGCTTATGAAAGTATTCAACTACTGGGTTACGCTCGAGCTCGATCGTTGGGACCGCATCATGGCTCTGGGATGAGGAATAACTCATTTCGGACTCCGGTGGATTTTCCATCTGCCCTGTCAGTAACACAATTACTGCGTTTTTGCTTGGTCTCCTGTGCCAGCGCCACCTTTTTCAATGTCCCCTGGGGCCGACTTTTTGAAGAAGTCTTTATCCCAAGGAAGTGCTTCTTGAGTGGTCGGATCGACAAGGTAGACCTCTTTACGTTGAGAGGCTAAATCCTTTGCGTAGAGCTGACCATTCGCTTTCCAAAAAACGAGCTGCCGAATCCCAGTATCCTTCTCAGCGCTGAAGATGATTTTGAGCCCTTCTTTTTGGCCAGCAGGAGCAGCACTTTCCGAGATAAAGTCTTTGATTCGGTTGCCCGAGAGCTTGTCGAGAAAGCTTTGTACTTGGTCTGTATTAATCGAAATCTCACCCCTGCCATCTGGTCCGGTCTGAACCCATTTTGAGTCTTTTTGGGTGAGAACGATTTGGCCGCCTTGGAGCGAGGGACCGCTCACTTCGATTTTCCGAGTATTAAAGCGATCCATAGTGGTTAAAAGTTTAGCGAGTCTTAGCTCCTTTAAACCCTTATTGAGGCGTTCTTTGGCGGAGTATTCGATCTCATAAAGGGGATCTAAATTAGAAACGGTTGCGTAAAGTCGATTATCGATTCGCCCGCCTGCGTCTTTATTCTTTTTCTCAAATAAAGAGNNGGGTTCTTGAGTCCTGGCCTTTAGACTGAGAGTTAAGACAGGTTTCGCAGATTGAAGCGTCGACTTTGCTAACGGGTTAGTTTTGTTTTCAGATGTGAACTTTTTAGCTGTCAGGTAAGTGGCCGCACTTAGGAGCGCTTCGATGTTTTCATTATCTCCTGGCACTCCATTGCTACCTACGTTTATTGTCCATTGCCCATCTTTTCGAGAGGCTTTGAGTGTACTGTTTAATACAAAGTCGTCGATCTCGTGAGTGGCAAGTGTCATGAGCTTTTTATTTCGCCAGTGATCTAGATCCTTATCAAAATGAGACTTTGCGTTTGTTGGAGCGATCTGTACGGACTGCTCGTGGACTTTGTCACCCGTTGCGCGAATTGTAAAAATCCCACTGGTAATAGGATGTGTTTCTCCAAAATAGACAGTTTGTTTATCTCCGTTTACTGGGACGACCACGATCTTTTGAGTTTCTGATCTTTTTCGGGATTCTTCATCGAGCTGATACTCCTTGAGTAGACTGACTCTTTTTTCCGCAGTCTCTTCATTCAGATCGATGTTCTCTTGAGAGTTGAGGTTATTGAGTGTGCCCAAAAGCGCATTAACATTATTATCGTCTGCGCGGACTTTGACTGGCTCAATGAGTTCCCATTTAGACTGATCATTGACTTTGCATAGTTTCGCTTCGACATCGAGACAGCGAAAGACATAGATGGTCGTGCCAGTATGAAGTTCGATCGTGCTGACGGGAGTATCTTTGAGTTGAAGGAGTTTTTTTGTTTGTTCAGTTTGTTGTTCTTTTTCCGGTTTGTGTGAAAACTCGAGCCAATAGGTAGCCGTTCCAACAATGAGTAGAGCGGAAGCTAAGATGAGAGGTTTTTTCCAGCTAGGATGTTCCATATCTTTTCTCCACAAGATAAAAAGGGCGGCTTTGAGATCTTCAAAGCCGCACACTCAGTCGATAGGTTGATGTTAAGCAATTAGAGCCGTTTTCTGAGAACCCAGATCACAATACCGCTAATGGCGATCAAGAGGGGTAGTGCAATCACAGCTATCAAGAAAATGCTGACAGCTTGTTTCTCAGAAAGCTCAATTCTGCCGACGTTGTCTTCTTTGCTTCGGATTGAGATCATGCTTTCGTCTTCGACGAGCCATGCAATCGAGTTGAGAAAGAAGTCCATATTATTTCCAAACACAACAAACTGATTGGTCGCCAGGCTTGAGGTTCCAAGAACAATCAGTCGAGTTTCTTTCGGTGCTTTGGAGTCTTTCTTCTTTCCATTTACTGCTACTGCAAGATTAAGGACGCCACGTTTCTTGTTTGGATCGACCTTGATGGCTCCTTTTCCAATAGCTACGAAGTCAGTCTCAGCCCAGCTCTCCGGACTCGTTTGAGCGAGCTTATGAAGACTGAGTCCTTCAGGAAATGGCTGAATATCTTGGATCGGCCGAGCAATCGGAAAAATGGTATTGCCCTTGAAGTCCTTGGTTACCGGATGGTCTTTCGCGTAATTGCGTACCAATGGAA
>DBAE01000149.1 GCA_002291495.1 Bacteriovoracaceae bacterium UBA1018
ACTCAGCTACTTCTCTCGGTGGTACATTCTTTTTTAGATACCCTCTAGCCTGCGCTTTTTTCATATACTCTTCAAGTCCATCAATCCAAAGTCGCATGACTGCGCGAAGTTTGTCTCGAAAAACAGGATCAACTGTGGACATCTCTTGAGTTAAATTATTAAGAGGACAACCACATAAGAAGTGATGAGGCTCAGTCCCCTGTATGACTTTCTTCAGACGCTTCAACACACCTTGAGCTGGGTTTTGATAGGCTGCTAAGGGATCTAACCATCGTTCAACGACTAGATTTCTTAACACTTCATCCACTATGGCGTATCCGAGATCATTTTTAGTCGCAAAATGATGAAAAAAAGCTCCTTTAGTCAGCTGCGTCTTTTCAATAATCGCATGGATACTTGTACCCTGAAAACCATGTTGGTAAATTTCTTCAAATCCAACTTGGAGAATCTGTGCACGAGTTTTTTCGGGATCTCTGATTTGCTTCTTCACTAATTTAACATACCTTTAAGTATGTTAAATTGATACATTATTCGTGTAATTTGATATTTGTTATAATAATATCTGTTGCTAACATACCTAATGGTATGTACTAATGCCCTACGAAAAGAGGCAAAACAATGAACACAAATGTATCCATTTCAGAAAACCTAAAGATTAATACTCAAATCGTTGATCGAAACCAATGGGTCCAGGCCCGCAAAGCTTTTGCCGAAAAGGAACAGAAACTCTACCAACTTCACCAAGAAGTCGCTCAAGGGCGTCGCGCCCTTCCACGGGTCAAAATAGACAAAAATTACATCTTTGACAGCCCAAACGGAAAAGAGTCCCTATCGGACCTCTTCGCGGGACGCAAGCAACTCATGGTTCAACATTTCATGTTTACTCCGGGTTGGGAACAAGGGTGTGTCGGATGCTCAATTCAGGCAGACCAAGTCGATGGTGTTCGCACTCATCTCGAAAACCGCGATCTCACCCTGGTAGTTATCTCCCGCACGCCTCTAGACGATATCGAAAAATTCCGCAAACGCATGGGATGGAACTTCAAATGGGTTTCATCGCTTGAAAATGACTTTAACTACGATTTTCACGTTTCGTTTCGCAAAGAAGAAATCGCGACCGGCAAGGTTCTCTNNCCACGAAGAGATTGAGTTTGACGGAGAGGACCTACCAGCCACGAGCGTCTTCTATAAGGATGACGATGGTTCGATTTACCATACGTATTCTGCTCACACTTCCGGAGGAGATTTATTGTTAAGCGCCTATAATTATCTTGCTCTCACACCACTAGGTGACCGCGATCCCGAACGTCTTCTACCTTGGGTAAGACATCATGATCGATACGGAAAATAGGTTGCCCAGTGTGCCCAGGCTGTATCGCTACATCAAGCGTCGTTATCGTTAGCACCGTTTCGTCTGGAGGAATCACGGCCCTCATCTGGGCCGTGATTCGCAAGTTAACGAAACAAAAAAGACGATCACGGACCGTAGATTAAGCTTCCACCATCATCTGGGATGTACTGAGATTCCGTTAACTCTACGACACAACCTAGGCTCTTCTCATCTTCAACCAGTTCACCCAAATTAAAAAACAGCTCAGGCTGGGTCGATACGGCCATGACATAACGGACATCTGGACTGGCCCCATGACCTTTAATCTGTTTGATTCGATAATTCTTCCAAAGTCCGCGCGATACTCGGTCCTGATTTAGATTAACACTCTCCAAGTAGCCACTCTCTCGCGAGGCTTCAGTCGTTTGATAGAAATCAGCATACTTTTGCGCTACCTTCGCCAACTCCAGAGCTGCAAACTGAGACAAAAAAGAGATTTGATTATTTTCTGTAAACAAAACTTGCCCATCTACTCCGTGATTCGGAGTCTTTGGACAGTATTTCCTGCTCGCAAAATACTTATTCTTTATTTCAGGCAAAGACGGAGCTGTTCCAGAATTGTAAATCGACACGAGCTCATCAAATTTACTTTGATCTCCGATTTGGCGGATCTGATCACCTCGAGCAGATTGGATACTTGCGCTCGCACATAGAGAAAGAAGTAAGAGTACTTTGATTTTCATTATCGCCGTCCTTGTTTAAGTTTGGACGGAACATATAAAATCAAGGGAGTTAAAGCAAAACTTTCTCTAATGAGATACTCGTCTTCCAGTGGAAATCAATACTTACTGCGGAGCGTTGTCATTATGAAGCGCANNTTCAGCTTCTGGTTGAAAAATCCCCTCCTGGACTGTAAATCTTCTTCGTTCTCTCGTCCATTGACATTGCCACTCAAGCGATCGCCCTTCAGGCAATCCGAGGACTGCTGCTCCCATAGGGCTAACAATCGATTCGAAGCTAGGGTCTAACGAAGCCTTTTCAGGAAGTACGAGGGTGACGGCCCAATCCATACCCACCCCATCTCTTACGACAATCTTCGAGTCGAGAGTTACAATATCCCTTGAAATTTCTTCAGATGAGACCACTTCTGCACGCGAGATCTCTTCGAGAAGAAGTGCGACCTGATTGCAAACCAGTCTACCTTCGAGGCTCGCAACAATTGCCATGTAGTCTTCTTCAGTGAGTGTAATTTTGTTTTGGTTCGACAGTTTCTTGATCATGTGCACACCTTACACAATAACTAAATATTTTGTTTAATGCTTAATCTAGATGAAAGCTATCTAATTTGCAGTCATTTTGGACACATCTATCTATAACGAGCCGCTATGATAAACTATACTTAAACAATTGCTGTACGTATGCGAGATATATGAATAAGACAAAATATTACTATTTTACCATCACCGTCCTTATTTCATTTTTCACAGAAGCGTGCACTCCTACGTCTAAAGAAACTAGAATAACTGGAAATCGCACAAGCTCTAGCATTAGCGAAACCTTGACTGTTGAACCACTGTACTCTTCGTCTGGCTCAAACTGGAACGACTACGTAAAAAATGATGGTGCAGACATTTATCAATCTACCGGAACGGCTTGCGCTGGAAATGAAAGTACATATTCTTCATGTATTCATGGTGGTGAAAAACGAAAAGTCGTAATCACGGGTCAGTCTTCATGCTCAGGCCTCTCACTTACGGATGATCTCGGTGCTTTTGACTGGATCTGCGACAGTAGTTCAGGAACTGCTACATTTTATAGTAGCGGACTAAAGGCGAACAAAGGATTAAAAGACCTACTCAACTCCGGCGCTTGGAAGTCTAATCGTGTTGTCCTTTCCGGAGGGCCAGCACTCGCTAGCCCGTCCGCCGTTTGGTGGGGCAATCCCGTAGTAGAAGCGCCCGCAAATCCAGACAATAATGATCTTGTCATCACTTTGGATACGATTGATGACGATGCTGGCGGAAATGACGAAGCCTATAGTGCTGGCACGATCTTTACCATCAGCACTTCAACCACCTCAGCTGGCTATAATCTCAATATCGATAAAGCCAGTCTCGTCACACTATCGGGAGCNNGCTTCACTCACCTATGCCGATGGGGCTACCGACAATTGCCTGTCTACTACCGGCGAGAGCTCGTCCGCAGACAGCATCTGCTTAGTTTCTGCGGGCAACCAAAAATACCTTTGGATTGAAGGTGTATTTAGTGGCGGTACAGGAACAAATCGATCTGAATATGGTGTTCTATTCTACGGAGTAAGCCATTCACGCCTTCACCGTATTGAAGTCTCGCTTCACAAATGGGGGATCACTCTAGAAGCGAACTCAAACAAAAATACGCTCAGCTATATCTGGGCTCACCAAAACTACTGGCCTGACTTTTTAGGTGCAGGAGTTCGAGTTGGTGATGCAACTGGAGTCGTCGGTAATCAAAAAAACCGCCTTCACCATTTAGTTTTAGCCAGCGGAGATAGCGGACTTGCTCTAGGACCTAAGTCAGATCAAAACGTTATTTCTGATGTCACGGTATTTAACGTAACAAGCGGTATTTATATCGTGCAGTCATCCTCTAATACGATTACACGAACTATAATGAGCTCGACGCAGATCAATGGACTCTTCACTTCCGGCGCCATGGATACAGAAAACATTTATTCATTCATCACCACCAGTTTAGGAGAAAGTGTCTATTTTGATCAAGCCTCCCGAAATACCGTACATCACTTACTCGCGGCCAATAATAATAATGGCCTAGGTTTTGAAGCATCAAGTGATAATACCGCATCACAAATTGCCATTGCTCATTCTTCAAACTCCGGCATCTATTTAAATGATAGTTCGAATAACAACTTTGCCGGAAATGTCGTTACCGGTAACAATGCACTGAATTGTTATGTCGATGGCGTCACGACCCTGCCAGGTATCATTGATTCGACCTGTACAAATACTGGCACGGATGGCACCAGCGACTATCCAGTGGGATACCTTTCATCCGCTGTATTTCGAATGGGTAAGTCTTTTGCTTCATCCTTTCAGGGAAAATTGACCTCAAATGAAACTACAAACTTTTCGGACACAAGCGGTACTGCGACTCTGCCCTCCATCGGTGCCGTGTTTGATTGGACCTCTTTCTTAAATCCCTTTCGTACATGGGGTGTCGATGGCAGCGCATTTCCTAATCTCGACAATAAAGGCGGGTGGAGTTCGGGTACAGGCCGAATCTGGGATTGGAGACTCGCGAATTCGGACACCGTGCTGCGCCATCGTTCTGGTAATGGTTCCACAGCAAATTCGACATTCGTCGTGGGAGCCGCATGCCCAGCCGAAGTCCATGGAGATCAAGTTGCAACGGATCAAATGACTCCCACCGCCAATACTTATCTCCTAAACGCGATGGAAATCTTAGATGATTCAGTGGGAGACGAGGACGGCCTTTGTGAGTCAGATGAATCGTGCATCTACGCACCTAACTTCGGAGCGTATCAGGGTGAAGGTACCTACTCCGATAACGTTTGCCAATTTCAAGATGATGGAGACACCACGCAAGTCCAAAATGTCACAATGCATGCTTATTCGAGCGAACTCTAGGGTGTCCTAAATTATTTAGAATAAAAGTTGCAGCCAAAATGCCTTTCGATTGAAATGCACAAATGCTAAAGCTGAACTTTCATCATCTTTTTTACTTTTACTTAATCTCGGAAGAAGGTCAGGTCGCTCGAGCTGCGAAACGCTTGCGTATAGGCCAACCCACTCTCAGCACTCAACTCAAGCAATTTGAGGACTTTCTGGGATATAAATTATTTGAGCGTAAGCGCGGACAAACTCTCAGCCTCACTCATCGAGGGGAGATCCTGTATCGGTACGCTAAGGAGATATTTAGGCTTTCGGACGAAATGCTTGGGGCTGCGCAAGGACTAAAGCCGGAAGGCACACCTCATTTGCGCTTAGGAGCTTTAGACTGGTTACCGAAGCAGGAAGTCAGCGAGCTCATATCTGCCGCCACGAGTCGGTTCGAATGCTTTGTTTCTGTCTATGAAGATACAGCCACAGAGCTGCTCACAAAACTCAGCCAACACCATTTCGATCTTATTATTACCAATGCCCCCGTGTCTCATTCAGAAGTTCGCCCATTTCGAGCTCATCGAATCGCTTTGCTTCCGGTGTATATCTATGGCGCACCTCGGTTTATCAAGCTTCAAAAAAACTTTCCTCAATCCCTACAAGATCAACCGCTGATTCTGCCTACTCATCATGGAAGAACTCGTCAGGTCATTGAGGATTTTTTTCACAGTCGTAAAATTCAAACTCGAATTGTCGGCGAGGCACAAGATGGAGAACTCTTACGACGTACGGCTCTATCCGGTCGGGCTCTGGTACCCCTCTCCCCGTCGACAATTCAAGCGGAGCTTGATCGAGGAGAACTTATTTCGATCGGCAAACTCGACCATGTCTATGAAGAAGTTTGGCTTATCTCGACCCCTCGCCTTCTTGACCATCCCGTTGTGTCTTATCTGATGAATGAGTTTGTCGTAGCCTCCTCAAAAAAATAACCGATATCTCCTAAACCAATATAAATTATTAGCCTTATGCATTTTCGCTCGGCCGACTGACCTGATAAAACTTTCTTAAGGAGACAAAGATGTCAAAATCAAACTCAATATACATCACCGAGACGGACTATCAGGTTTTGGATGCAGTTGCTGAAAAGTATTCCAACTACAGCCAAATCGACCTTCTTGAGACAGAACTTTCACGAGCAGAAGTAGTTTCAGATGACGAGATCCCTGATAATGTCGTCACCCTCCATTCGCGTGCACGCGTTTACGATGAGGGCACTTCCAAATTACGCGACGTGACGATCGTCTTGCCAGACGAGTCTCTACTCGGCGACGGCCGGGTATCTGTACTAGCTCCGATTGGCGCTGCGATCCTTGGCCTTTCCGAAGGTCAGGTCATTGAATGGCCAATGCCTTCTGGACCCAACCGCCGTTTCAAAGTCATAAAAGTTCTTTACCAGCCTGAAGCGAAAAAAAAGTAGACTGGCCCTAACTTCGTATGGGTTCTTCACATTCGGAGGATCCCCAAATGATCAAGTACCCCAATCTGAGTGCCTTAACCCATGCGTTACTTCTTACTCTTTCTCTATCCACTTCCACATGGGTGTTCGCCATTGAAACTCCGTACCTTCCGGGCAAATATGAAATCGACCCGGCGCACACACGAGTTTCCTTTATCGTCCCTCATTTTGTAATCTCAGAAGTTGAAGGTCGCTTTAATGACGTCAAGGGCGAGTTTACACTTGGAAAATCTATAAGCGAGACACAGGTCACTGCCACAATACCTGTTAAATCAATCGATACTGCGGTGAAAAAACGCGACGAGCACTTACGCTCCGAAGACTTTTTTGACGTTGCTAAACACCCAAACATGAAACTGATCGCAAAATCTTTCACGGGATCACCCGAGTCCTTTAAACTCACTGCCGCGCTGACCATCAAAGACGTAACTCAAGATATCACCTTTGATGGGAAATACACAGGCTCGGTAAAAGACTCCTGGGGACAACAACGAGTAGCCCTTCAACTGAACGGAACCATCAACCGAAAAGACTTTCACATTAACTACGATGACAAAATCCCCTTAGGGCCTACGGTNNCATTTGGACGGAAGGGGTAGCAGCAAAGCAAGCTGACAAGGGTGCGCCCAAGGAAAAAGAAACTAAACACTAGGTTTTCCGATACGTGCATCTTGAGGAAGGATTACGGTAAATGTTGTACCACTTGCTGAAGTACTCTCGACGGTTACAGCACCGCCATGAGCTTCAGCAAGCCCCTGTACTAGAGTGAGGCCAAGGCCCCATCCTTTATGAACACTGGCTTGGGCCGTGCCTGCTCTTTTAAATGGCTCAAAGAGAAACGGCTGTTCTTCTGGAGGAATTACTGGACCTTCATTGTGAACATGTAAAAGTACAGACTCATGATCCTTTTCCAATAGGATAGTAACGGGTGCCTTTGCAGCTCCATACTTTACCGCGTTATTACACAGATTCTCCAAGATCCGGCGCAGACCGTTGCAGTCCCAATGACCGTGGAACGGATCCTTTATCTTAAAGATAAAACGATCTCCGTGAACTGTACTTAGGTCGGCAAGAGTTTCTGAGACAATTTCTTTTAAGCTGCATTCGCCAATTTCAATAGGTATCCGCTCGCCTGCCTTAAGACGATTAGCATCGAGCAAATCCTGGATCATTTGATCTGCTCGATTGACGTTATCGACGATTCGCGCTGCTCCCTTAAGGACAGTTTCGGGGTCATCAAGCTTTCGAGCAAGGAGCTGTGCGTTCATCTTGACTGCCGTGAGTGGAGTTCGTAGATCATGAGATAAAGTAGAGACAAATCTTTCTCGAAGTTCGCGCTCTTGTTTAAGATTAGCGACAGTAGATTCGAGTTCAATCCGATTTTCTTCAAGTTTCCGTCGTGCCAATACTTGTTCAGTGACATTTTCTGCGACCGCCAGGATACCTTTAATCTCTCCGCTCGGTTCACGAAAAGGATGATACCCGAAGTTGACATAATGATCTTGAAGGTTGCCGCTCTCATCAGGCACTCGAAGAAGCATCTCTTTACCAATATAGGATTCACCCGTTTTATAAACGCGATTTAGAAAAGGTAGGAAGTGACTCACTTCTTCATAGGTAAACGCTTCGGCAACTGTTTTTCCGACCACCTTACGCCCAACGAGTTTTTCATAAGGCTCATTAGCGACGACAAATCGGTATTCTTCTCCAAGTAGGATCACCATTGGAATTGGGGACTGCATGAAAAATTCGTGAAGCTGGTTTCGTGAGCGCTCAAGTAAGTCCTTTGCCAGGCGCTTTTCAGTGACATCCTTAATTGTCGCAATTGCGGCAATCACATGCCCATTGCTGTCCCGGACCGGGCCTGAATTAACACTTATAATTGCGCGCGATCCGTCTCCTCTCTCGATTTGGATTTCTTCGTCACGAACCACCTCACCTTTCTGAACCGATCGCGCGACTGGCCATTCTTCAGGCTGAATAGAAGAACCATCGGGATGGAAACCTTTCCAAGGCACATAGTCTTCGACTTGATTAGCAGGATAAACTTTGTGTTGAAAAATCTTAGGAACTTCATCGTTTCCAAGTACTATTTTACCAGAAGGTGCCTCTACCAAAAGGAGTCCTAAGGGCATCTGATCAAAGATCGCGCGCAATGTTCGCTGGCTTTCTTCAATTTTTTGGCGGGCTAATATTTGTTCAGTTACTTCTACCGCAGATGTGAGAACTGCATCGATACTACCGCTGGCACTCCGAATGGCTTGATGAGTGATATTCCAATACCGATCATAAGATTTACCCTTGCCTTCATACTCCATTCCTATAGGCACTTCTTTGACTTCGTAAGTATCTCCAGTCTGAAATACCTTGATATGCGGTGCGATTACTTCTGGCGCGAGCTCCGGCAATGCCTCTTGAATACGCTTGCCGATGAGTTCTCGATCTGGACCGACATTTTTTTTATAAAGTTCATTGGCAAATTCAAATTTCAGATCTGGTCCACGAACCACACACAGACTGACGGGTGCATCCATCAATAACGTATATAATCTTTCACGTTCATGAAGAACTTCAAGCTCAGCTCGTTTGCGGTCTGTGATATCAGTACCCGTAACGACAATACCTCGAATCGTTCCATCTGCTGCTCTATCAGGCGAGTAGGTATTTAGAAACGTACGAGTTGACCCGTCGGGCAGTGTAAATGGACTTTCATAGGAAAGAGTCTCTCCTTGAAGGACCCGTTTGGTGTAATCGTGAAGCGCTCTTTGTCCCTCTTCTCCAATAATATCACCAATACATCTTCCGACTAGCAGTTCAACAGAGCGTCCCCACGCTTCAGCTGCTGCCTTATTTGCAAAAAGGATCCTCTCTTCACGATCTAAATGAAGGAGATGAGTTGGAACTGAGTCAGCAATGAGGCGCATTTCCTCGGATACTTCACGGTGAGCCCGCTCAATTGATTCACGTTCTAACTCTGATTTCCGTACCCGAAGCCATGCCTTTACCGAGCTAAGCAACACTAATGGATCGACAGGCGAAACAAGAAATCCATCTGCGCCACTATCTACACCGTAGATATGATCCTCACCCCGTGTGTAATTAGCCGAAATGTGAATCACTGGAATTCTGGAACATCTGGGATCCGCGCGGAGCCGAGCGACTACATCAAAACCGCTCATATCAGGTAGTTTTACATCGAGTAAGATTAGATCGGGGCAAGATCCCGCATGCATGAGCGCCTCTGCGCCGCATCCGGCCTCGATGACGCGATAACCTGCCTTCTTTAGGCTTCTCACCAATGCGTAACGACTCTCTTCGACGTCATCAACGACTAAAATGCGCTCTGACTGAGTCGTAGTTCCTAAAGTTTCTTCACGTTTCGGTTCGACATTGAGCATGGTCTATTTGCGACACATACCAGACGTGCGAAAATCTAGCCAGATCACCCAAGATTTTGTTTCAAGCGGCTGACTTAGCGCATTAGCCGCTTCAGGTTCCGCTCGCCGAAGTCGCAATCATTCTGTATAATGTATGGATGGACTCGATCTTTCATCTTCTTTACTCCAGCACGGCAAATGGATTTATCACGGACAAAATGATTCAAGATATCCTAGTCGTATCCAGAAAGAATAACGAATCTTGCGGAATTACTGGTCTTCTTCTTTGCCGCACCGGCCATTTTGTACAACTTCTCGAAGGAGATAAGACGTCCGTCAGACGAACGTTTCAGAAAATCGAGAGTGATCGGCGCCATGTAGAAACTAAAATCTTGGCTGAATTTGATTCAGAATCCCGCATCTTTCCTGCCTGGCAAATGGGTTTTATTGAAGAAAAAAATCAATCCGCCCTACTCTCAAAAACGCTGAACTCGATCTTAGGATCTCCCATCTTACTTGCTGACGATATGAGATCACAGGTCTTGCAGGTGTTACGATCCGTCACAAATACTACTGACAAGTAAATCCGGCCGTGCGAAGTTTCTGACTCACTTCGCCTCTAATCTTTTCACAATGCGCTTCGCTTCGGACTGAGCTTGCTATTACGTTGACCGTGCCCGCTTTGATGTAGTGAAGCTTACACCCCATATCACTGGGCACAATTACAAGCATTCTTTCATCACTGCCTCGAATGCATTTTGAGTCAAGCTTACTTCCTGTTATTTCTGAACTATTTATAATCACTTGTTCGGTGCCGAACACAAATCCACTAAATAAAAATAAAGCGAAAATCATGAAAACGAACGCTGAAAAGAATTGAGACATAGATCTCCTAGATCGAAATTAATTAAAGTTGAGCTCGCAAGCATTAAATGCAAAATCTTTTTTGCAACCCAATGTTTCACGAACAGGCTTAGTGAAAATTTCCTTTTTGCGGTCTTCACCTCCCGCATGCGAATCAAATACAAACTGGTCTTGAACGCTACTCTCTTCCGGAAACTGACTAGCAAAGGAAGGTCGACTGCATTGCCACGAACTACTAGCTAAAAACAGATCCATTCTTTGATCCAGCTTGGGAATCTCTTTGAGGTACTCCGCTAAGGCGTAACTTCCCAATACGTCGGCAAATCGCTCAGCTGGCGAAGAAGAAAGACCATCAAGTTCAAGTTTCTCCCGTGAAGAATACTCGCCTTCCATCTTTAAAATTTCGTTCATCACTTTGAAGCTCAGATCTTGTGCGGTTTGTATGGCATTCTTGAGTTTGAAAGCGGCATCTCCCGACTGGCATCTATACTCAGCAGTGAAAAAGACAAGATCAACAAGCTCATCATCCAGGGCTTCTTCGCCACGACTCCAGATGTTGTACTTGCATGGGTCTAAGTAGTTTGGATTCTTCGCATTCTTACCATTTGAAAGAGGCATCTCCGGTTTTGTAATTCTCAAAAAAACGTCCGAATCTGCCAAATCTGAAAACTTGTCTGCTNNGCTAACCACGTCTTCTTCAGTCGCCTTCCTCATTGTCGGCCTTCGCTTCAGGCATTTCTGAAAATCGGGCATTTCAGGCTCAAATCCTCTTAAAGATTCTAGCTTGCTGCTAAAAGTGTTTTTAAAGGTGCTCCAATCCTCACAAGAGAAATCTTGAACAGAACAGACTTTTTGTCGGATCAAAGATACGTCCCGCCCTAGCGCAGAATTGATCTGATACAAATAGAGCGAACGATCAATATCTAGGGCATGGGC
>DBAE01000261.1 GCA_002291495.1 Bacteriovoracaceae bacterium UBA1018
ATGTTAGGTTTTTTCAGGGATGATAAAAACCATATTCTTTGATCTCGACGGAACTCTCATCGATACGGAGCCTTCTGCTGCTCGTGCAATTGCCAGATGTTTTGAGCGGTGGAAAATCACACTTGCGTCAGAAGACGCCCGCTTTATTACTGGACGCACATGGGCGACAGCGTTTGACTATTTATTTAATAAATACACGTTACCGGTATCCACCGAAGAGGCTTCGGCATCCATGATGGCCGAGTATCGAAAAGAAATTCATGAAAATTTGGTCGAAGTGAAAGGCAGCGTTCAAGCCGTACTGAATTTAGCTGCACATTATCCGCTTGCGCTCATCTCCGGCTCTCACCGGCAAGAAATTCTTTGGGCATTGGATCGTCTTCATATTCGCCATTGTTTTCAGGTGATTTTNNATTTGAAAGCACTCGATCTTTTAAAAGCCGAAAAAAAATCAACTTTAGTTTTCGAAGATTCAGAGCCAGGAATCGAGTCAGCGCTTGCCGCGGGTCTCAAGGTCGTTGCAATCACATCGACTAATCATTTTGGACACGTAACCGATCAAGCCCATCATCACATTCCTCATCTGGAGCAGGTGGGGCACGAATGGGTAAAAAATTTGAAATTCGAGAACCAATAACTCTTCGTTATCGAAAGAGTTCAGCGATTTTGGGATAAATTTCGAACACCGCACCTGGTCGCGAACTGATCGTTGCGTAAGTGTTCTTTCCTATTTTTGCTACCTGAAGATCTGCCTGCGTAAGTGTTCGTCCCTTAAAACGAGTATGTATGGATGGACGTGTTTTAATTTGTTTCATGAGCTCTTGAGTGAGTTCAGGATCATCGATGAAGCGAAGGATACGGAGGTGAGTTAAGTCTTCGAGTAGGCGCGAAAGGGCTTCATTTTTTTTATCCGAGAGATTGACCTCTTTTGTATCCGCCCACCGATCTCCGTTTCTTACCGAATGAAGAGCAGCGGATTTAGGGAGAATGACCTGGATCTCGTCGATGTCGTCGGAAGTAAAATCTAAGAGTTGAGGTTTTCGTAGCCTTTCAAAGCGATCCAGCTGGGCCAGCATTTGAAGCGCTGCACCTTTGCTCAGAAATACATCTAAATTTGAATGAGGTACGTGAGCATAGGTGGCGCCTGCCTGCAGATGACTATCTCCGAAACGTACTTCGTAGCTCTCAGAAGGATTGGTCCATTTCAGAGCGAAGAGAGGAATGGATAGGCCAAAAGCGCTGAGTGGTCCTTCAGGAGCTTCGGCAGTTGCTTGAAGTGTACGCAAAGTGTCGAGCAGGTGGTTAATGAAGCTTGAGTCAGCTTGACGATCTATCAATTGCCGACCCTCAGGAGCTGAGGAGATCATCCAGTTTCCGTTGTCTGGATTGCGTCTCACTACGGTGCCCCAGCGATCTCCACTTTGTGGATCATTTTTCGCAATCATCAGCTCGGTTGTTTTCTCAAAGTCAAAAGAGAAAACAGATTTGCCAATCTGGATCGCCTGTTTGTTTGACGCGGTTGGGTTTGATGAGTTGCTAGCGCGATTACATGAACTCTGCATCAAGCTTGAGATGGCGATGATGACAAGTAGTGTCGGCAAAGTTTGAAGGCGCATGTAATTGACATCCTATGGAGCGCGCTTTAGCGTGGCAAGTAATATGTTCGCATCAATTAGTAACTTCTTTGCAAGTGGTGGGTTTGTTATGTACCCACTGCTCATCTTTTCGCTAGTTGGCTGGGCCGTAATCTTTGAAAGACTCTGGCATTTCCGTCGTCTAGGTAACGATTTACGAGCTTTTCATTTAGAAGCAATTAATGCCCTTTTGCGAAATGAGCGCGAGCATCTGCGCGAACTTTGTAAGACCTATTCTTACTTGCCCACTGCACGGCTCGTGACAACAGCGCTCGAACGGCTGCACGCAAAAGACGAACGCCTCCGTGATCGCTGGGCCGAAGCTCTCGAGCGGCGGCGACAACTCATCAATCAAGATCTGCGTAAAAATCTTTGGGTTCTGGGGACAATTGGAAGTGCATCCCCTTTTGTGGGGCTATTTGGAACAGTGGTTGGGATCCTTCAATCGTTTCACCATATGGCTGAAAAAGGAACTGGCGGATTTGCAGTCGTTGCATCCGGGATATCTGAGGCGCTTATCGCAACTGCCGCAGGAATCGTCGTAGCGGTGATCGCTGTCATTGCGTACAACGCATTTCAGACGAGATGGAGTGCTCTCGTACTCACCATTAAAGTTCACACCGAAGAGTTAGCCGAAATGTTAGATCGCACCTCATCGTCGGAGGTGCCACGTGGGGCTTAAGGCAATAGGATCGAGCGATACCGAAGCTAGTCCAGAGATTATGGCCGAGATTAACATCACGCCATTGACCGATATTTTTCTCGTTCTTTTGATTATCTTTATGGTGACGAGCTCTGTGATGACCCAAACCGGAGTTGAGGTTAATTTGCCGGCTGCGAGTCAAGCGACATCCACTTCTCAACCTGATGGCATCATAGTCACCTTACTGCCCGGGGGGGCACTTCGAGTCAATCAAGCTCAGATAGCTGCCGGAAATATGGGCGAATTTGAAGGCGCGCTGAAAAGTGCTTTTTCAAAAACACAATCTCGTCTGGTGATCCTTGAAGGCGATCGCCAATCTTACTTAGGCTCCGCCATTGAAGTGATGGATACAGCTCGTCGCGCGGGCGCAGATCGCTTTGCGATTGCAACCACGCTGACTGAGAAGAAGTAGTTACTGAAATCTCTGCCAAATAAATGCAATGGCACTTACACCGCCGATAAGTCCGACGAAGGAAGCGTAGGCGTCGATCGATTTATTTTTCTTAGAGAGTTCCCACGAATGCTTATGGTGAGACAGCTCTGGGTTCACTTCTGCTAGAGCCTTGGAAGACGCTGGCCAGAGTCTAGGAAAGAACCTAGGCACTAAGGTGCAATACTTAGTGTAGGGCTCGCCAAAGATACGCTGAAGCTTAATCTCTTCATCTAAAATGATGTAGTGGTAGATGACTGCAAAGAGGACGCTGATGACTGCGAGCAGGATGTAATTCTCAATCGCTAGCGCAGTACCGACGGCCATGATGTAGGTCCCGAGGTAGAGTGGGTTTCGACAAAAGGCATACGGGCCGCCCACTGCCGGACGGGAGTCTTTTCTTAAATAGCCACTTGCCCAAAATCTTAATGTAGCACCCAGGAAGCAAAGAACGATTCCCGGAAGTGTTGGATAATTCCTTGCCGAGAGCCCCAATAGAATTGCAAAAACCCAAGCTAAGTAAATTCGGGTACGTCCTTGAATAAAGCCACGGAACCAACTCGGTTGTGGGGTGCCTTGGCCAGCGTCAGCAGTAGGAATAGTATGCATATATATTATTTGGTAACGGGTTTACGACGGGAGCGCAAGGTTTCCTTAGGAGTAATATTCAGTATTTACAGGCTGGCCGATGCNNATGCACTTGTGACCTCCGACTATTTGCGTTAAGTTTTCATAAAATCAATCCTAAAAGCAGTCTGCCCAGTGCTTGTGAAACTGAAACACTTCGTATAGGTTTGAGCTCTCAAAAATATAGCTAAGCTTCCATCTGGAGGGGACACCTTTGAAGAAGTCGGACGACCGAGGCCGTAACGGCATGTATGAAAAGAACGGCGAAAAGAATACGAAGAAAAATGGAGTTGTAGCCATGGCTGCTAACGAAATGAGTAAGAAGATTGAGGCGCGATCATCGACCACCCTCAATACAAGTCCAGTCACTGGAAGCTCGACCGCTTCCACTTCGGCTAAGAAAAAGTTTCGATTGGAGCCAGCGCTCCTGATCAAGACCCATGACTTGATGATCAAATCACGGGTGATGGAAGAACGCTTGATCCGCATGTACAAACAATCACAAGGTTACTTTTGGTTGGGTGGTCCAGGTGAAGAAGCTTTTCAAGCTCCACTGGGGCTAATGATCAAAAAGGGCCAAGGTCCAGCGTACGATTTCATGCATTTCCACTATCGTGCAGGCACTCCTATGCTTGCGATGGGAATGGATCCAATCGATGCGATGAGACAGATGGCTAATGTGGTCACAGATCCTTTCTCAGGCGGAAGAAACTTTGCGTCTCACTATTCACGACGCGAATGGAACGTGGTTCCAGTGACTTCCACGATTGAAACCCAATACCTCACCGCAATTGGCTCTGCGATTGCGCAAAAACGCCACGGCGGCGATGGGATCACAATTGTAACAGGTGGTGATGCCGGAACTGCAGAAGGTGATTTTGCGTCGTGTTTGATTTGGGCTACTCGTCCAGTCAATCCACTTCCGATGTTGATTATCGTTACAAATAATAGCTGGGGTATTTCAACTCCTGCGCACACTCAACATGGTGAAAAGAATGTTGCTGATCGCGGGAAAGCGTTCGGAATGAAAACAGCGACCATCAATGGTAACGATGTCGAAGAGTCTACCTTCGCACTTCGTGAAGCAATGGAGTATGTCCGCAAGGAAAGAAAACCGTTCTTACTTGAAGCGAAAGTCTCACGCCTCTACGGGCACAGCTCCGCGACAGGCGCAAATTTCATCGCTAATGAAGAAGATCCGATTGTCACTTTCGAAGCTCAGCTCGAGTCCAACGGAATTCTTTCACGGGCTGAGATGGATGCACTTCGCGAGAAGTACACGGCTGAAATGCTCGAGATGTCCAAGCGTGTTCGTGAAGAGCCGCTACCGGATGCATCTACAATTTACGATCACACCTTTAAAGACCAGAAAGGAAAATACTGGTAATGGCAAATATGGCACAGGCCATTCGTATGGCCCTTCACTACGGCGAAACACATCTTGGAGTGAAAGACATTTTTGGTGAAGACGTGGGACCACCTCTCGGAGGTGTTTTCACAGCGACACAAGGTCTTAAGACTGCGTGGAACTCCCCACTCGATGAGCGCGGAATTATCGGTGCAGCAATGGGACTCGCATTTGCGGGTGATCGTTGTGTGGCTGAAATTCAGTTTGCAGACTACATCTACAACACCATTGATTTGCTGAAGCTTGCTGGAAATCAGTGCTGGGCTTCAAACGGTGATTGGAATCTTCCGATGACTGTCATGACTCCAGTCGGCAGCGGTATTCGTGGATCGATCTATCACTCGCACTCTTTTGATGCGACTGCGACTCATATTCCAGGCTGGAAAATCGTGATGCCATCCAATCCTTTGGATGCTTACGGTTTGATGCTCGCATGTTTGAAAGAAGAAAACCCAACCATGTACTTGAAGCCTAAAGCCCTTCTCCGTGTGCGTGGAACGGAGCAAATTCCTGGCGAGCCAGCTCTGACTCCCGAAGGTGAAAAGCAACTCAAGGAAATGATCGATGCTCCACTCGGAGATCGTTCACAATGGAAACCTCGCTGGCCAGAACTCACTGATTACACAGTCGAGATCGGCAAAGGCAAAATCTGCGTAGAAGGTGAGCACGTCACTGTAGTGAGTTACGGACGAACTCTTCCGATCGCTGTTCAAGCAGCACAAAACCTTCAGTCCGAAGGTGTCTCTGCCGAAGTAATCGACATGAGAACGCTCTGGCCTTATGACTGGGATTTGATCAAGTCATCGATCGAAAAAACTCGTCGGGTCATCTACATCAATGAAGACACTGAAGTAACGAACTTTGGTGAACACTTGATTCGTAGAACCATCGAAGAGCTTTTCTACCACTTAGAAGCGCGTCCTAAATTAATCGCCGGTACGTTTACTCCAGGTGTTGGCCTTGCTGACCCACTTGAGATGGCAAGCGTGCCTCAGCTCAATCACATCACCGATGCAATTCGTGAAGTGGCGGCTGAGCGGGCGTAAGCAGAAAAGCGACGCAGAAAATATAGAAGCCCTGGCTGGGAATCCTAGCCAGGGCTTTTTTGTTGGGTGAGTGATTCACGCTGATCTTGAGATTGATTTGACTATTTTAATCGATTTGGATACTTCGCCGGAGTTTACCGAAAACAAAGGAAAACTTATGAAGCTCGGAATTTTTGGAATCGTATGTCTTTTCGTCGGCATGACACTCTCTCAAGCGCAAGCAAGCTCCACTCCTCAAGAGATTGTCCGCATATTAACTCACAAGGGTATGCAAAAGGATCTCGAGGATCGATTCGCGGCTTTTGACTTGAAAGGAATTGATGTCCTAGGAGAGGAAGCTGATTGCAAAGGCGCAAAGTTTTTTGATTTTCGATTTGAGTTTAAAGAATCTGGCGCGATTTGCGTTCAGAAAATCCGCCACGGAGAATGTCAGCTTGAAGGTGAATATCCTACTGGTGAGGGCGAAGGTAAGCCCAAGGTGACGTACATCAATGATTTGAAATGTAATTGAAGGTCTCCGCGTTTGTCCGCTGCGAACCGAAGCAAAAAAGTCTAGTCGGATTTGGTTCAGCGGAAGCGCGAAAGCATGGCGCTTTAGCCTACTCTTTAGACAGTCCCTGTCAGTTCTCTGACGCTTGTGAAAAATCACGCATAAATACATGACATCTATGTATTATTTGCGCCCCCTTAATGTGTCATTGCCTATTCCCAATCGAAATAGTCCTTTGTACAATAGAAGTTAGACAGATTACTTGGTTCTTTTGGGGGAAAAACAATGAAACGTAATGTCTTTTCGACTTTCGTCGTTTCGTCATTTGTTTTAGGGCTTGGTTCATTCGGTGCGATTCACGGCACAATCCATAGCGCACAAGCGCAACAAAATTCGATTAGTTCGCTCGGACCAGGCTTTGGAGATAAACCTCCCGTCATCGGACAAGTGTTCACAAGTTGTACCATGGCGACAACTCAAGCGATGGACGCCCTAAAAGGTTTGCTCGATAAGAAAAATAAAAACAAGAACATGCCGATCGATATCAACACCGATTGTAACGCAATGACAACCGGTAAGGCATTGGCACCTTTTACAGTGAGAGATTTAGAAGATTCGGAAAAAGCGTGTAAACGTCTTGGCGCTAAAGGCGCTCTTGAAAAGTATCTCGCCGCAAATGAAAATGCGCTCTGGAAGCGCGCCTGCGAAGAAGGAAAACTTAAGGCGATTGAAGGCGAATTAAACTGCGTAAAAGATCACTACAAGATGCTGAGTGATCGAGTATCCAGTACCATTAAGCCTTATTATGCCGATCGTTTTGAAGCGATGAAGAAAACAGTCGAGTCCTATGATCTCGAGATCAAAGATCGTGAAGCTCAGATGGCTGATATTAACTGGAAATTGGGCGAAGACGTTCCCGGACGCGGTCGTAATCCAGATGGTCTTTTGGCCGCCAAAGCTGAGCTTGATCTGTTGATGACCGGTGGGCCTGGTGGTGGTCCGATCGAAGTCACCGTGACACAGCTTGCTGAACAAATTAGAGCTACTGAAACTGAGCGCACCAAGGTTGAAGAAGTAGCTAACTCCATGGTCATGGGAAAGGCCATGCAGTGTTTTCAAAGTGATGTTTGGATTCCTTCTGGTAGCACCTCAGAATGTGGCAAGGGGCAAGGTAATACGAATGCACAAGATGCGATTCTCTGCCGTGTTTATCAAGCTTGTCATGCGAGCAATGGTGGAATCCAGAATCGACGTAACGACAATAAAGTCACCATGAAATCAAAGTGCGGCGAAGAGCGCGTTGGAGCTGATGGTCGCAGAATGTATGTTGGTGGTCCTGCGGGCGCATTGGCTGGCGTTTTACAAAAGATCTATAATGACTCGGCCTCAATCACTACTTTTCCAACGCCGACTGATAATAAAAAACTTGCGTCGACTGCGGTCCAAGGTGTTCAGGGTTACAAAACTTGGGAACGTATCGATCAACATTTTGGTAAACAGCTCGATGCTTTCAAGATGGTCGATGGGAGCTCGGCTTACACCTTGATGAGATCTCGCTTTAATCAGTGTTACCAACAAGCAGTTAAGAGAGTTGCTGCTGAACGCAACTCCAAGAATGAGGGCATTGGGGCTTACCAAGAACAGATCCGCATTTCAGATGTCACTAATCGCACACAAGCCAATCAAACCATGGACCGAATGAACGCTGTTTTCACAAAGTCCATGAAGGCATTAACGGGACACTATATGGTCCCTCCAATTTCGGGTTGCCGCACCGGAACACCGAGTGCTCAAGCCAACTGCTTAGAGGTTTTGCATGGCAATTTGCGAGCTCTTCAGAAGGGCACAGTTCCTGAAAAACTTGGAAAAGCTCAAACACTTAACTTTGACCAATTGATTCCTGCAATGACCATCAAAGGAACGAAGGATCAAAATAAACTCACTTATAAATGTACGAGTGTGGATGGCTGTATTTCTGCCCTTCGTTCGAAAGGCGAGATGGTCCAAAATATTAAGCAACAGAACGAGACCAACAAAACCAGTTATATTACCGCTCGACGTACTGAGGTCAGAAAGCATGTTGAGATGCTGACATCGGGTCTCAGCCAAGAAGCTTCTGCTCTTAAGGCAAGACGCGAACAAATCAATAGCGCTTTGGCGGCATTAGGCGTGAAAAAGACAGTGAACTTTCCGGCGATGGAAAAAGAAGATCTCGAGCCTCGAGATGATAAGAGTAATCAGCTCTACGAAATGCCACAAGACATGATGAAGCTCTTAGGCGGCAAAGCTGGACTCCCTGATCTTGGCGGAGAAGCGATGGGTGATGCGATCAGTGCGATAGCAGATGCTTCAGAGCATTTTAACGACAATGAGAAAAATCCTCCTCCAGCTCAGCCGGATCAGTTGCGGGCGATGTCGGCGAGTTGCGCTAGCGATAGTTTAAAGAAAATCGTAGAAGGATCTCAATCCAATATGGACGCGATGCTAGCGGCATGCGGGTCTATATCGAGGGATTCAGATAGCACTCTTTCAGACCTCGTGAGTTCAATGAGAGAAACTTTAGATGAACTAGGGACCGCGGTAGCCGATGGGGAGCTTGATCCAAGTTTGGTTCAGGCTTTAGATACTGGTTATACAGCCACATTTGATACGTCATCGGCTAAGGATGCAGAGATTTGTGATGGTAAGATCAAAGCAGCTGAAGCCAAGTACACTGAAGTTAAAGCTAAATACGATCGCAAGTTGGCAAGTGCAGAGGATGTGACGCTCGCAGAAAAAGACGTGAGTGTGGCCCGTGAGTCCAGTGATTGTAAACAATTCGATCCAGGTAAACGGGATTTGAAGACTTGCCTTGCGGTGTCTCGTAAGTTTAGCAAAGACCTCGAATCTGCGAAAAAGGCAGCAAAGAAAGCTCCGGTCGCCGGATCGGCTGAGGATGAAGACGAAGAGTCTTAAACTTCCCCGTGTCTCTTTTGCACAAATGCGCTAAAAGTATCTTATGAAGATCCCGTTCGTAAAGATGCAGGCGCTAGGTAATGATTTTGTGATCATCGATCACCTTTTGCCCCAATCACCGCCACCGGCGGCAGTGGAGATCACGCCTGAGCTTGCGCGTAAAATGTGCGATCGTCGATTTGGGATAGGGGCTGATCAAATTCTTTGGCTCAAAGCGGCGCCAACTTCTACAGGCAAAGCCAAGCCAGATTGCCAAATGGATATTCTTAACGCAGATGGGTCCATTGCCGAGATGTGTGGTAATGGGATTCGCGCCGTGGCTCGATACCTCCAAAAGTCAGGAATGTTTCCAGGCAAGACCGAGTTTCTGATCAAAACTCTCGCTGGGGAACTGACGATCAAAATCATAGAAAATCAAGTCTTAGTCGAGATGGGAAAACCTAAGATCGCTCCGCAGATTGAAAAAATTTACGCTGATCAACAAGAGTTTCAGTATCAAGCGATCAATATGGGTAATCCTCATGCTGTGATTTTTAGCGATCATTTGGCTGATATCCGCCTGGAAAAGTGGGGCGCAGAGATTGAAAAAGATGCTGCGTTTCCTAACCGTACGAACGTGGAGTTTGTGCAAGTCCTGGATGATAAGTCGATCCAAGTCCGAGTTTGGGAACGGGGTGCAGGTGTAACTCTTGCTTGTGGTACTGGAGCTTGTGCGGCTGCGGTTGCTGCTCTCGTCCAAAAAAAGGCGAAAGGCGATCAGCGTCTCGGGGTCCCAACTCTCACAGTTAAACTACCCGGCGGTGATTTACTGATCGGTTGGGGCGGCG
>DBAE01000271.1 GCA_002291495.1 Bacteriovoracaceae bacterium UBA1018
AAGTAGCAGAAAAGCCAACTTCTCCAGAGAAGCTTGCTGCTTCACTCAAACCCATTCATCCGAACACTCCCACTCCCACTCCCACTCCCAAAGCCCCTGCCGCATCCCGCTACATCCCAAGACCCGCCAAGCGAGCGCTCTTTCAAGGGGACGTGAGTAAAACTGAACCTCGCATCTCTCCTACTTGCAACTACACCGATCCCAAAACGAAAAGACGCTGTAGCTCCCAGTTCTCCCTTCAAATCGAACACATTCATCCCTATGCGAAAGGAGGCACAAGTTCTCCAGAGAACCTGGAGCTTCTTTGCCCAGCTCATAATCAGCTCAGGGCAATACAAAGGTATGGGGAGAGAAAGATGAGGCAGTATGTGGAATAGAGGAGGGAGAAAAAACTCGAGTACAAAGATGATTATCGCAGAAACTCCAATTATCCACTTAACTGTCGAGCAAAGTTCGGCCCGGCTTCAGCAAAACCCAACTCAGGTAGGCACAGTCCCACACGGCGGCGCCAAGCCAACCCAAGCCATCCCAATTCAACTCAATCCACATCACGCACTAGTAACGCTGGGCACGTTTATCGACGAAGAAAAGATCTTTGATGATCTCTTGTCCTTCTTTACCTTGGTTTAATAGATCGAGGATTTGTCGCTTTCGATGATGGAGTTCTGATCGCCAAATGGAGTGGTCTACTTCAACCCATAGGATGGAGTCCTGGACTTTGATAGCACGCGAGTGTTTAGCGATTCCGGGACCGACAGCGAGTTCCCAACGTCCCAGTGCTTCAGCTTCTTCGAGGCGTTTGGCAAAGCCGGGATAGCGCTTTTGGACTCGCTTTAAAATATCGACGAGGGTGAAAAAACTCATAAGCATCCTATTGATCTCACAGAAATTGGGACTTGCCAAATGACGCCCCAGGATGATGAGCTGGGGGTATGAGGTCGTTCGTAAAAGCACTCATTTTTGCTGCTGTGAGCCTAAGTTTTGGGAGTTGCGGTTACACTCTTCAAAATTCTAAGAATCCTCGCCTACGAGAAATAGGGATCCGTCGCGTGTATGTCGCGCCATTGATCAATAATACTTATAAGCCGGGCGTTGAAAATCTCATTTATAACGAATTGGTGAAGACTCTCGTCGCTAATAACCGAGTGGAAATCGTTCCGAAGAAAGAACTCGCAGACGCGATATTGAGCGGCGTTGTAGGTGAGGCAAATTACTCCATTAGCGCCATGACCTCATCCAATTCACTTTTTCCAAATCGGCCCGATAGACCTACTATTCAAACAAACGTAGCAACTGAGTATAAAGCCACAGTCACCTGTAATTTTACCCTCAGTCGCGTACCTACACCGATTTATCCCCCTGGCCAAATATGGCAGGCGTCGTTTCAGCGCGAAAAGAAGTTTCCAGGAAACAATCAGCGTGATGAGTTCGGAACGACTTCAGCATTGATCAATGAAAGTGAGTTTGATCGTGCGCTCCGTGATATCGCCCAAGGTATGATGGGTGATGTGCACGAGTCCATGCTTGCAATGTTCTAGTTACTTTTCTAGAAGATCCTTAAAGGAATCGTCATGCCTAAACTTGAGCCTAAAATCATTCAAAAAGAGCTCGAATCTGGCGCCGTATGGCCGGTCTATTGGCTTTATGGCCAAGAACAGATGAAGAGCCGAGAATTACTCAAGAGGATCAAGAAGACTGTTCTCGGGGATAATCAAGAGGGCTCCCAGGCGCTTTTTCAACAGTCCTTTAATGAAGAACTGTTAGATGGATCAGAAGTATCGGCGTCTCAAGTGGTAGACGCAGCTCAGAGTCTCTCTCTAGGGGGCGGTACACGACTCATTATTATTCGAGATGCCCATGCGATGAAAGACACCGAGGTACTGGTGGGTCTTATGGGTCCAAAAGCTAAGAAAGATGAGCTTTCAAGTGTCTGTGTGTTTTTGTCTAAGGACTTGGATGCTCGGAAAAAATTCTCAAAGAGCCTTCTTGAAAAAGCTGCCGTTGTACCTTGTGAAGAGATTGCCGAAGAAGATCGCGAAGCCTGGATCGGCTATCTGGGTAAAAAGAGAGGGCTTGAGCTTTCTCCGGATTCGGTGGCTCGCCTGAGATTTTTAGACCCCTGGAACTTGGATATTGTCGATCAAGAGCTTGAGAAGATGAGTCTAGCGAAAACAGGCGAAGATGCATCCGCAGTGCTACTTGGGTCTGTCGGCCCGGAGCTCGGTGGAGATGCATTTTTGAATGCATTTTTTGCAAGAGACCTAAAACAGGCCTTACTAGCCGTCGAGAACTTTGCAGATCGCCCTGACGAATCTCTTCCACTTTTGGGGCTTTTGACTTGGAATGCCCGTTACTTGGCTCTCGTGATCCATGATCATCAGGCCCGTACCCGCGAGGTTAAACTGAATCCATTTTTGTTAGAGAGGTTTAACTACTGGGCAAGAGGATGGAGTCTAACGGATGCGATTGAGCTCCAAGAGGCGTTAGCAGAGCTCGATTTTGGAATTAAACAAACCCAGCGATTGCCGCTAGGTCTTTGGACCGATCTGGTCGCTCGTTTCTGCAGATAAACCAGCCAAACCAGCCAAATAAAAAAGGCCTAGATCCGAAGATCTAAGCCTTTTTATTCAGTTCAAACGAGTTNNGAGCTTACTTAGCTGATACAACAGCTGGAGCTGTCTTTTTTGCAAATTTGGTCAGGCGGCTGATTTTACGAGCAGCGCGGCCTTTTGGGATCGCACCTTTAGAAGCAGCTTTGCTGAGCGCTTTTACGGCTGCAATATAGCTGTCTTTTGCTTGATCTTTATTGCTTTTGATTGCTTCCAAAGCAGTTCTTAGAGCAGTACGGGTAGCACTGCGAACGGTTTGGTTACGTGTTTGTCTTGTCTTTGCTTGACGTGCGCGTTTAGCGGCTTNNGGTCTTGTATTTGCCATGGATTCTCCTTCACACTGCGTGAAACTTGCAGTTCGTTTAGTCGGATACTGGAAAAGCTTGAAAGTTTCAATCAGATTTTGGCTTTCAGAGGAAGCGGTGTGCGTTTTGCAGTTCCAAAATGCATTATAGTTCAAGTTTTCAGTCGAAACAGGGCCTTATCTCAAAACTAACGTCTAATCCGAGCGGCCCGAGGCTTGCTATTGGGCGGTTTGGCGAGTAGAGCTGGAGAAGGGGAGTCGGCGAAGTGGGGAACCTAAAAGGTAGGTTACAGGCGGAGTTGGAATGGCTCGTGACGGATCTTCGAGGCGGATTTGCTATGGGCACTCCGACTGGAGTCCGCACTCGAAAATACCATAGTTTTTACTCGACTATCTCTGGACGTTCTCAGCAATCTTTTCTCATTGATTTCGAACTCAAGATCGATGGCCATTCTGTGTGGCCGCATGCTTATTCCGCTCGAGCTTCATCCGGCGCTTCATCAGATGTCGTCATCCATCCGGCCGGCGAATTTTTACGAGAATTTCGCTGTGATCCTTACCCAAGTTGGGTCTGGCAAGTGCCTACAGGAAACAAAGTCGAATTTTCTATTACTCCTGTCTTAGGTCGAGGGCTCCAGTTTAATTTTAAGAAAATTGGAAAAACAAAAGGTGCTCTGGTTCAGTTGCGGCCTTTCTTCGCGATGAGAAACCTTCACGGAACGGGCGGATCAGAATGGTCTCTCGAATCAGGAACTGAAGGCTTCAGAGTCACTTCGGCAAAAGGTGCGATTGGTCCGTCTAGCTTGATTAAAACTCAGGGGCAATGGAGTTGGAAGGCCGACCCCTCTTGGTATCATCAGTTTCATTACACTGAAGAAAAAGCACGTGGATACGACTACGAGGAAGATCTCTTTTCTGCGGGAGAGTTTTCTTTGCTTCTCAATTCAGACTCGTCTTTTATGCTCACTGAGATCCCAGAAGAAGTGACTACTGGTCAGGCGCAGACCCAGGAAACTCAAGACATACCATCTTACTTTGCAGGAGTTGATTTTTTTCCACTACGAGACTTTATTCTGTTTAATCCGCCCGGCATCGTAGCGGGTTACCCATGGTTCGGAGAATGGGGCAGAGACACATTTATCTCGTTACCAGGAATTGTAGCAAGTTGGCTCGAAAATGGCGGCGATCCAGAAAAAGTCTATGCGTGGAGTTCAGATCTCCTAGAGCGTTGGGGTTGTTGGATTGAGAGCGCAGGAAGGCTTCCTAATCTTATTGAAAAGGATGGGACGCACCAGTGGGAATCGGCAGATGCTACCTTGTGGTGGATTCATTCACTGACTTCACTTTGGACGTATTCGCTTGGGCCTTACCCCATTTTTGAAAGACTGAAGGATCGGTTTGCGAAATATCTCGATGCAGCGATTAGCTCCATCCAGTCTGGCAAACATTCCTTTCTCTATCTCATGCCAAATGGACTCTTGGAGATGACCGAACCTCATGCTACGTGGATGGACGCACGAGTTCATGGTCATGCGGTAACTCCTCGATGTGGAATGTTGCCCGAGATGAATGCGCTTTGGTGCCAAGCGCTTGCGCTGCAGAGCGTTTGGAAGTCAGGTCGTGTCGATGAAACGCTCCGACCTACATTTCAGAATGCGCTCAACCAGACACAAGAGTTTGAACGTCCAAATCGCGTCTTTCTTTTTAGTTTGCCGTTAGCTCCTGGATTTGTTTTACAGGATGACGAAGCTCTATTGGAGGCGGTCGTTGTAACCGAGAGAGACCTGACAACTCCGGTAGGACTGCGCACTTTAAAACCTTCGAATCCTCAGTACCGTCCCCATTATCGAGGTAACCAAACCGAGCGAGACCAGGCTTACCACCAGGGTGCAGTATGGGCGTGGTTAGGTGGGCATCAGCTCATGGCTCGCACACGATTAAAAACAAAAGCTCCAAAAAATTTAACTGAAATCCTTTCGCCGCAGAGCATGAAGCTCATGCCNNTGCCGATCTCGGGGCATATTGCAGAGATATTTAATGCTGAAAGCCCGTTTCAGCACCAAGGGGCGCCGGCTCAAGCCTGGAGCCTTGCTTGCTTAGAAGAATATCGGGCCAGGAAGAAATACAAGTTGGACCAACCATTGCTGGAAATAATTCAAACGACCTTTAAACAGAAACGAGTGAACCGTGCGAAGTCCGCAAAATCCGACAAACGACCCGTCGAACCAGGAATCGATGAAAGAAGCGATCCAAGAATCGATGAAAGCAGAAGAGATCGAGTCGCAAAAGAGAACGTCGAAGGTAGAGCCGATCCGACGAACCCTAGGCCGCTCGACTTCTAACAAACAGATTCGAGTGCTCATGCTCGGTTGGGAATATCCTCCTCGCTTTGCAGGCGGCTTAGGTAAAGCTTGCCGTGGATTTTCACAAGCCGTGGCCAAACGCGGAACCCAAGTGTTTTTCGTTTTACCCACGTTTCCAGACCGTATCTCTGAACCTCAACTCGAAGTTGTAGGTGCGCGAGAATGTATGATTGAAGCCGGCTGGACGGATGCTGAGTTTCAGGCAGCTCGTTTCACTGCAGGAACTCCTCAAGTTAAAAAGACAACGATTCATACCAGTACTACTGAAACTCTCGAAACGATTCATAGCTCTGCTCAACTCTTTCCATATGGAGTGGCTCCCGATTCACCCATGCCCGAGAATATTCGAAAGATCTTTGGGCAGCACGTGTTTGCGACAGAAGAGAGCTTGCCCGGCGGGATTAAGCTGAAAAGTTCGAGAATGAATGACTCGCAAAGAGTAATGGGACCAGCTGCAGAGCCAGCACCTACATCCACTCAGGGCGACAAAGAAATTTACGGTCGAAACCTTTGGAGTGAGATCGAGCGATTTTGTTTTTCAGTGAGACAGCTGGCTGATAGCCACGAAGTTGACTTAGTTCATGCTCACGATTGGATGACCTTTCCAGCGGCCTTTGAGTTTCAAAGGCTCACGGGTGCGCCAGTGTTTCTTCATGTGCACGCTACTGAGTACGATCGAGCAGGGGATTCGGTCAGTAGTGAAGTCTTTAAGATCGAGCGCGAAGGATTTCGAAGAGCGACTCACATCTTTGCTGTCAGTCGATACACAGCCGGAATCATCGAAAAACTCTACGGCATTAGTAAGCGTAAAATCAGCGTGCTCTACAATGCGCCCGAAGAAGAAATCAAAACTCTAGTCGCTGCTCCTGATCAGCCTCGCGAATCTAATGTCGTTTTCTTAGGGCGTCTGACTTTTCAAAAAGGTCCCGATCATTTTCTGAAAGCGGCGGCGTTGGTTGCGAAAGCCGATCCAAAAGCACGATTTATGGTTCTTGGTACGGGAGATCTCTTTGACCAAATGAGATCTCTTGCTCACCGCTTAGGGATCGAGCATCGATGCACATTTACTGGATTCATGGCTCCCTCTGAAGTGGATCAGGTTTTGAGCCGATCGAAAGTTTTAGTGATGCCCAGTGTCTCGGAGCCATTTGGTCTAGTTGCTCTTGAGGCAATCCATTGTGGAGTGCCGGTGATTCTCTCGAAACAATCGGGGGTGAGAGAAGTACTTCATCGCGCTCTTCAGGTAGATTTCTGGGATCATGAAAAATTGGCAGATCAAATTTTGGCAGCGTTACGACTGCCCGATTTATCACGCCAACTCGTACAAGAAGGAATGGATCAAGTGAGATCACTGAGCTGGGATCAATCTGCAGCTAAGGCAATCTCTACTTATCATAAACATATCGGACATACTTATGCGCAAGCAGTAAGGGGGGGACATGGCCACTAATATTTGTTTCTATTTTCAAGTTCATCAACCTTGGAGGCTCAGACACTATCGCTTCTTAGAAGTCGGCCAAAACCATCATTACTACGATGACGAAAAAAATGCTCAGATCTTAAAGAAGGTTGCCAATAAGTGCTATCTTCCGATGAATAACCTGCTCTTGGATCTGATCCAAGAATATAACGGCGCATTTAAGGTTTCATTTTCAATCACTGCCACGGCTCTTCAGCAGATGGAAGCCTACGCACCTGAAGTGATCGCTTCATTTAAACGCCTTTTTGATACAGGCCATGTCGAGCTCTTATCGGAGACATCTCATCACTCACTTGCGGCTCTTTACAGTCCAGAAGAGTTTAAAGCTCAGGTGGGCTTACATCGCGATATCTGTAAGCGCCTGTTAGTTGAACCGTCTAAAATTTTCCGAAATACCGAGCTCATCACGAGCAATGCAATTGGGCAAATGGTTTCAGAAATGGGCTACGAAGGCATGTGCATGGAAGGCGCAGATCACGTGCTTCGATGGAAGAGCCCACTATTTAACTATCGGCTCAAAAATTCGCCCAATATGGTCGCTCTTCTGAAAAACTACCGCTTGAGTGATGACATCGCGTTTCGATTCTCGGACCGCGGTTGGTCGCAATGGCCACTCACATCTGAAAAGTTTGCGGATTGGATTAAGANNACGTCGATATTGAAAATCCAGTCGCGGCTCGAGGTGGTACTCCTTTTATCGGGCTATTTATGGATTATGAGACTTTCGGTGAGCATCAATGGGCTCATACCGGGATCTTTGATTTTATGAGAGCTTTGCCTGGAAGAATTCTCTCCCAAGGCTCACACTTTATCACGCCGACCGAAGCTGTCCGGAAGGTGAAGGAACAGGGTGGACCAGAGACCCTTTATGAACTCGATGCTCATGAGCCATTTTCCTGGGCAGATGTGGAGCGAGATCTGACTGCTTGGAGAGGTAATCCAATTCAAGACTCAGCACTGCGAGCTGTTTACCGATTGGAAGAGGGTGTGAAAGCAATCTCTCAAGGAAATCCAGAAGTCGATTGTCTAGCGGATCAAAACGAAATTAGCTTTCTGGAAACGTGGCGCCGGTTGCTCACGAGCGACCACTTCTACTACATGTGTACCAAGTATTTTAACGACGGAGATGTCCACAAATACTTTAGTCCATACGATTCACCATATGATGCACACATTTTGTTTATGAATGTGATGGCTGACATGGAAAAACGGATTGAGGATCACAAACAAGAACAAATTCGTGAAAGAGCTACTGCATGAGCGAGTTCAGGTCGGATCCCTTATTTTCGAAACCTTGCTTGATTGTGGCAGAAAAGGCCATTAAGCCACATCGAGTGCGACTCGCTCAGTTGTCTGATCTAGTGGCACCGGACTCAGGAGAGCAAGCGAGGTCTTGTCCTTTTTGTCCAGGAAATGAGGGTTTAACGCCTCGAGAGATTTACCGCGTAGCGGACTCGGGAGGTCGATGGCAGACGCGAGTTTTCCCGAGCCATTACCCGGCAATGAAACTCGAAGCCACCGACCGAATTAATGATCTTACCGAGCTCGAAGCCGCACCAACTTTCTTGACATCAAAGACTGCCTTCGGGGTTCATGAAGTCATCGTTGAGAGCCAAAGTCATCACCTCTCTTTCTGGGAGCTTGATCAAGAACGTGCTGTCAAAGTATTGCAGACTTTACAGACTCGCGTACGAGATCTCTATAAGGACCGACGACTCCTCTATATTCAGCTCTTCAAAAATCACCGAATGGGCTCAGGTGCGGTTCAGAATCATCCGCACTTTGAGCTCCTCGGGATGCCTTTCATTCCGGAACCTATCCTTTCGTTAAATGTGGCCAAGGACTGTTTGGTTTGCGAATTGCTTCACGCTGAGGACAATAAAGCGGATCAAAGACAGCGAGGAGAGCAGAGGGCAGATCAAAAAACTGCTCAGTCCCCTCGCTATTTGACAAGTACTGCGCAGTTTATCGCCTTGATGGATTATGCTCCACAGTACGATTATCAGTTTTCAATTTATCCCAAAAGTCATCTTGCCGCCTTTCATGAGGCAAAGGCAGAAGTGCTTTCAGATGCAGCCTCTTTGCTTTCAGAAATTTTAACACGAATGAATCGTCTCCTTGGGGACCTTGCTTTTAATATGGTAATCTTTTCGGCTCCAAATTCGCCGGGATTTGAAAAGATGCACTGGTTTATTCGGGTTTATCCACGAATTGTTCGTAAAACTGGATTTGAGATCTCTACTGGAATTCCAATGATCCGCGTTTCACCTGAGGACGCTGCTGCGCTATTTCGCGAGAAAGAATAAACCATGGGATGGGAATCGAGACCACCATCTGAGATTCAGATGGGTAATGGAACACTGCTGGTGACTTTTGACGGTATGGGTGAGATCGAACAAATGTTCGCTCCGAATATCGATGCACTTCAATCCAAGATCGGAGTTTATCGTACTGCCGTTTTGGTGATTCGCGATGGTAATCTTCACGCCTATCCCATCATTCCCGAAGAGTTTGATGCAAACATACGTCTGACCAGCGGCACTCAGGTCCTCCATGCCGAGTATCGACATCGGGCGAGCCAGCTCAATGTGATTAGAAAAATCGGCATGCATCCGACCGATCCTATGATGCTCGAGACTTGGGAGATTTCAGGTGTAGGCGAGCAGAGCGTAGGAATCTGGCATCAAAGTATCCCATGGATCGGTAATGCAACCTCAGGCCATTGCTCTCTCTATCATCC
>DBAE01000267.1:0-2230 GCA_002291495.1 Bacteriovoracaceae bacterium UBA1018
CATACATGGTGAGCCAAAATGCTGCCATGAAATACACAACGCCAGAAGCGCCAACGAGATTAACCTCAGGAGCATAGCCTAATACCGTGAGTAAATTGATCGCACCACCCGCGATAAGTGGCAAGACTGGAAATCCTAGGATTCCAAAATAGCCGTGCAATAAGAACGCGAGGCCCCCTAGATAGAGAGCGTTAGAGAGTAAATGTTTGAGATCGGCATGTAGAAATAGAGCCGTCCATAATCTCCAGTATTCCCCATGAACAAGTATTGCTTTAGCTTGTGCGGCGCCGCTCGCGAACTCATAGTGCCATGCGAGCATCGAACTCAAGATCAGTGTCCCTATACTTCCTAAGGCCCAGTAGATACTCGAAGGGTTGGGCTTGTGAGAAAGGTACGTCCTAATAATCTTCATGGTACGATGCCCTCCACAAGCATTGTACCAATAAGATGGGATTGAATTGGTGAGTGTCAAATGATCACTTTAACCAAAGAAAAAGCCCAAAGAACTCTATGCTTAGCTTCTTTGGGCTTGAGTAGTTTGCTTCTAGCCTGAATTTATCTCTTGAGAGTTAACGCTTGAGCTTTTTTTAGATCATCTCGAAATGCAGAGAGTTCAATCTGAAACACATTTGATTTTAAGTACATCTTTTCAGAAGACTTAGTCTTTCGATCAACGCAGAACTCTGTCAGGTAGATCCCACGATTTTGAATGCCTGCTACAGTGTTGTAATAAGATAAAAACATCTGATAGCGAACTGTGTTGTCGAGTTTCTTTCTTTGAAATTCAGCAGCGCGAGCCTTCATGTAAGTTGCGAGACGATTTAGGCTATTATTCGTCATCGAAAGTCGGTAGCAGGTCTCGGAAAGCATGGCCAAATCGCCTCTATAAGCTGTAACGCTGCGAGAAACTGCCAAAGCGTCCTGGTAGACGTCATTTAAGCGACTATTGATCTTAGTTTTCATGTCCTTAAGAGTCGGAATCTTAGCTTTTGCTAGAAGTTCAGCCTCGGCCTCTGCAGATGCACCCGAAACATGTCCGACGTTGAGCGCATCCGTCGAGGATGGCTCCAGATAATTCATATATTTTAACCCGAGATCATCAGCAAATGCTGGGACGGATGACAATAAGCTCAATAAAACCAAAATCTTGTACTTCATACGGCACTCTCCGAAGAAAATTCATTGTGATGCAATGTGCTATATTATATTTTTTACAGGCTCGTCAATGGAAAGGTCGCTTGGTTTTGATCAAATAGTAGAAAAAACAGCTCTCTACCGGTCCGCAGTTGCGATAGACCGGCCAATCTTCTTAGGACGCTCCGATTCGGCCACCACTTGAGGCCTGGAGCCCAGCAATAACGACGGATTAATCGCTGCAGTCCCCTTTCTAATTTCAAAATGGAGATGAGGTCCGCTGGATCGACCTGTATTTCCGGACCAAGCGATTTGCTGTCCTTTTTTGATCCTCTGACCCTTCTTCACTAAAAGCTTATTATTGTGAGCGTAGACGGTGGTGAGATCACCTGCGTGTTTGAGAACGACCATCTTTCCGTAGCCTCGAATCTTCGATCCTGCGTAAACAACGCTCCCCTGGGATGCAGCATAAACAGGCGTGCCGCGAGCAGCCTTGAGATCCACTCCTTCATGGAAGTCTGATCCCCTTCTGCCATAAGGGGAGGTGACTGCGACTCGCTTCAGTGGCCATCGCCATCCGGCAACCGCAGGGCGAATCTTTTCGGCTTCCTCATCGTCCATAATCTCGTCTGATTTTTNNGTGCTCTTCTCCCCGGATGTGTTTCGGAGAGTTGGTCAAATAGACCCTTGTGCTCAGAAGGCATCGGCTTAACGCTTGAGCATCCAAAATTTATGATGGATACGAGCCCAAAGCCCGCTAGAAAAAATGCTGTTTTAAGCTTCTTTCCACAAACCATCATTTCATCTCTTTCGAAAGTTCATTCATAAAAGAGTAATTGGTGCAGTCTAACTTAAGAGGAGTCAGCGAAGCATAAGCATTGCTGACCACTGCACAGTCCGTGTCTTGTTCTTTGGCAAAACCTTTATACGATCCGCCCACCCAGAAATACGGCTTTCCTCGATGATCCGTTCGTTTGACGATCTTCCCACTGTAGTACCTAAACCCTTGGCGAACGAGCTCGATGCCTTTCACCTTCGACATCGGTAGATCGGGCGAGTTGAGGTTAAGAAGCGTATGTTTTGGAAACTCCGTTTT
>DBAE01000267.1:2253-26695 GCA_002291495.1 Bacteriovoracaceae bacterium UBA1018
AATCGCTGGCAAGCCTAGAATGCACGCCTCTCTAGCCGCCGAGACGGTGCCTGAATAGTAAATATCTTGACCGAGATTTGCGCCACGATTAATTCCCGAGACTACAAGATCTGGCATCTGCTTCATCACTTCACGAATACCGACATAGACACAATCTGCCGGTGATCCACTGACCCCATAAAAATCTTTTTCGATCTGGATCATACGCTCTGGGATTTTGACGGTAAGTGAATGCCCAGTCGTACTGCGCTCCTCAAGAGGGGCAACGACATAGACTTGGCCTAATTTTTTTAGTTCTTTGTACATCGCACGAATCCCTGCGGCGTGTACTCCATCATCGTTGGATAATAAGATGCGCATTTCTCAATTGTACTGATGAGTGCAGTGCGCGGCAAAGAATAAAGTCTTGAGTCAGAATTTTGACAAACTCTCCGCCAGTCGGCTGTATCCTATCTCAATAAAACATCTCTCTCGGCGGCGACCTTTTCGATTCCTTTATTTCTAGCTTCGCCCTCGGGAGTGTTGACACTTGTATAAGTACAACGAACTCCTTCCGCTTCAAGCCCTGCGCAAGCGGCTACGAGCATGGAATGCCCAAGGAATACTGAACCGAGAGTAGACAAAGGGCCTGCTCGCAGATCTTGCGCCACAGCTACGCTTGCATCCCCTACGTGTCCACCTAGATCAATGACCTGATCACACACTTCAAATAGTCTTTTTCCCGAAGGATGCCTCGAAGCTACAGCCGAACTATGAACGACGCTTGAAAAAGCGACAGTGTGTAATCCCATCTTTTTTGCTTCAAGGGCAAAATCAACGACGGCACTATTGACCCCAGACTGTGAAGAGATCCAAATCATCTCTCCTGCTCGAGGTTGTGCACGACTCAAAAGCGCGTTAGCGGCACCCGGCGTTCTTTCTAGTACTCTCACCACCGTAGGCCCTGCAGTCGGCAAAAGATAGTCTGCGACGACCGGAATAAGAAAAGAAGCCCCCCCGGCTCTGTGATAAAGCTCCAATGGAAATAGTCCCGAATGTCCGCTACCAAAAACAAAGAGCGACTTCCCGCCCTGAACATCAGTCACCAATCGAGTGACAATTGAGCTCATCGTACTTTCATTCTTGTCCAATATCTTTTGGAGGTGCGGGATAGCTTGCTCAGCGTAAGAACGGATGGATGTTGTCATATGCTCACCTGTTTAACATAGTTTGCGAGTTACATTAAGCCTGGATTAACTTGATTTGCGGCTTCAGATATCCCACCAAATCCACTTCCAGTCAGGTTCAGTGAGAGATTAAATCCAATATTATGAATATACATCTCATTATCTCGGGTCACATTGGGATTGATCTGTTGGCTAAAGTTAATATCAAACTTCCAGCACTGAGATGGACTTTGAAAGGTAAGCACTGAATTAAGCACCTGCCAACGTGAGCTAATCAAGTCATAGGCAGCTGAGAAGCTCGGCATGATGTAATCGTTGAGAGAAAATACAAATCCTGCCTGTACCGCCTGGGTTTGAGAGTTTGTACTCGAGCGATTGTAGGCGTAACCAAAATTCACACTGCGTTGGAAATGAAGGACCTGCTGACGAACGGCCCTTTCAAAAAAATAATTCCCTGAAAGTGAATAAATATGTCGACTCGTGTTTTGGACAACGGGTTGATACGGAATATAAAAATAATCGGCGAGAGCATCCCACTTGTCATACTTGAAGATTGCATTCGTGAAAAACCGCGAGAGTGGCTGGCGATCTTCCGGATTTTGCCTCAGCTCTCGAAAATTAAAAGATTGCCCAGCTCGCACTTCGACCGATCGCTGATAGGTCGGCATCGTTGATCCAACTTCAGATCTACGTCGAATGACCTGCGTACTAAATCCATATGCCAGTGCATTACCTTGAGGAACGAAATAGTTACTGTTGGTCTTAGTCGAAGTGATCGGAACGATATCTTCGTTGTCGAAGTTATAGCCCGTAAAATTATTTTCTTGAGCATACTGCATCTGTCGAACAAACGGATGGTTCGAGTCTTGGATCTGATAAGGGATCAGCGAATAATTGAGCAGCGGTCTAATGAGATGTTTGACCCGAGGAGTCTTTGGATCGTCCGTTTCGAAAATACGCTCGAGCTGAGTGGTGACATCAGTCTGAAGCAACAAATAACCGCGCGAAAGATTAGGTGCGACTCCATGAAATGAATAAAAGTAATGTCGGTATTGAGCCGAAGGAACGATCGAAATCACATCCCAAGGTCTCAATGTCGTATATAGGCTCGGAGTCACTGACGCACGAGTTGCTTCGCGAATTGGATCAATACCAAGTCGTGGCGGCTCCGATACGTCAAAGATTCTTCCCGGCTCAAAAGTCTGATCTCGATCAAATGAACCTGCTGTACGACTAAAGTTAGTAATCCCAAGAGTCAGACCTGCGGCAACCGGACCGCCATAAAGAAATTTATCATTTGTCGTCATGACCGCTTGAGGAAAGACCTGCACGGTATTGGGATCAAAAATCCTTGGATCAGGATCGGTTGAGATGAGATTGCGATAACGGCGTGCTGATGCAAACGTACTGACTTGGTTGGTCGTATGCGAAAAGCTGAGGCTTGATCCAAGATAGGCTTCATTAGCTCCCGGAATATCTCCCACGCTGCTTGGATAGAGATTATCACTCACCTCTAAGATTCGAAGCTTTTGATCCACTCCAAATGGCAACTCTTGGACTTGAGCGATGTCGAGCGCCCAACGAGAGCGTCCCCCTTGAATCCCTTTGCTCCCTAGATATTCTTCAAGCTTTTTGTCATTCAAATAATAGTAATTCGCTCGACCAGTACTCCGGGGCCCAAGTGCATAGCGACCTTCCCATTCAAATCGGCGTCCTCTTCCTCCAAAAACACCTGCACCAATGGTCATGTCCGAATTGCGATTGATCGCCCAGAAAAACGGCTGAACAAAAATAAAGCCGAAGGTATTGGCTCCGAATCTTGGAAAGAGCAGACCAGTCTGCCTTCGGGTTTTTAGTGGAACTACGAGGTAGGGAAACCAGACGATCGGGGCATCACGAATTTTGGCAGTGACGTCTTTAAGGAAAGCATACCCTTCCACTTCCATATCGACGTCCGCCCCAAGCAATGACCAACTTTGAGGACAGTCTCGGCAAGTTGTGTAGTTTCCTCGATGAGTTTGAAATCGTCCTTCACCGAGCTTATTGATTCGTTCACCGGTTAACGTAAAGCGATCGTTAGAGACCCGACCACGAATAATACTCCCGGTCCGTGTATCGAGATTAAAATGCATTTCTTCACCGTGAATTGTTGCACTTGAGGCAATGTAGACGGCGTTACCCTTAGCGTCGAGTGTGCGGTTTTCAAGATCTAGAACAATGTAATCCGCGGTGAGAGTCTCGCCGGTTTGGTGCACGGCTGCATGACCAAATAGCTCCACTCGATTGAGCTTTCTATCCCAGATCGTTCTATCGCCTGACCAGTGCATAGGGGAGTTTTCTTGAACCGCCCAAGCCTTGGAAAAAAAACTCCCGAGGATAAATAGAAAGAAAGTGAAAAGTCCAGCTAGCTTGGAAACCGACACGTCTTTCGCCCCAAACGCCATAANNTGCGAGCTACAATTCGATCCACAAAACCATGCTTCAGAAGAAACTCACTACGTTGACATCCCGGTGGCAAGGCCTGACGGATGGTTTGTTCGATCACACGTGGACCTGCAAACCCTATCAAAGCTCCTGGTTCTGCTAATGTCACATCTCCAAGCATAGCAAACGAAGCTGCTACCCCCCCGGTTGTTGGATCTGTGAGAATAGAAATATACGGCAACCCTTCATCACGCATTTGATGAATGAGTGCACTCGTCTTAGCCATTTGCATGAGGGATAAAATACCCTCTTGCATACGTGCGCCACCACTTGAAGAAACAACCACGGCAGGTAAGCGCTCTTCCAGGGCACTTTCAAAGAGCCTGGAAACTTTTTCTCCGACGACAACACCCATGCTGCCGCCCATAAATTTAAACTCAAAAACACCCAGGTGGTATGGAAGCCCATGCAATGTCGCCCGGCCAACCACGAAGGCGTCTCTTACGCCAGTAGAACTAGCGGCCGATCTGAGACGGTCCCGATAAGGCTTAACATCGTCAAACTCGAGCGGGTCTGAAGATACAAGGTCTTCAGCATACTCATCAAAGCTACCTTCATCGGCCAGAAGCTGAATGCGGTCTGTAGCAGTCATGCGAAAATGAAAGCTACATTCTGGACAAACCTGAAGAGCAAGCTTCAAAACTTTGGATTGGAGGATCTCACCGCAAGACGAGCACTTGACCCAGAGCCCTTCTGGGACCTTGGAAGTACGTTCGGAGACCTGCGTTTTAATCCGCGGAGTTTTAAGATCATCAAACCATGGCATAGGTTAGCCGAAACGTTAACAGGCCTCGAGGATCTTAGCAATCATTAGAATCGCGCAAGGCACCAGAAAGATATGCTTTTTTAAAGGCGTCCACGACCTCGGGATCAAACTGGATCCCTCTATTCCGAACGATTTCATCAAATGCTAGGCGAGCACTCGTCCCTTGCCGGTAAGGTCGAGTGCTCACCATGGCATCAAAAGTATCTGCGACCGCAATGAGTCGCGATAAGAAAGGGATTTCCATTTCCTTAAGTCCCTTGGGGTATCCCGTTCCATCCCAACGCTCATGGTGATGTCGAATCGCTAATACGACGTCCCCCAAACCTCTCACTCGACACGTGATGTCATACCCGATCTCCGCGTGATTTTTCATCTGCTGCCACTCTGTTTCGTCTAACGAAGAGCTCTTGCGCAAGATCTGGTCATCAATTCCAATCTTCCCGATGTCATGAAGGAGCGCGGCCACTTTAAGGTCCTCGATCTGCGTAGGAGATAGGTTTAAATATCGTGCGATCTCTAGAGAGTATGAAACTACTCGCTTTGTGTGCCCGCCGGTGTAGGGGTCCTTTTTTTCAATAGTCTCTGCAAGAGCACCCAAAGTATCATGAAAGCTTTGCTTGAGAGATAAGTAGCGCTTGAGATTTTCAATGGCGATCGAGAGATATTGAGCGAATCGACTCAGGTGGGCTAGATCAATTGAGTCAAACGGTGCATCTAAGGGAGCCACGGCTTTAAAAAATCCGATAATCTGCCCCTGTACTTGAATCGTTTTGTAAAATGCTCTTGGACCTTCGAGTTCTAATTCATATCTCTGTCCGAGCGAGAGATCTTCTTCTAGATATAGTTCTGTTCCTTGGATTTGAACCACTTCTTGAATGGCTAAGATGACCTCGTGGCGGATTTGTGAAATAGACTGAGCACCCATGAGTCGAGCCAATAAAGCCTGAAAAATGGCTTCAAAGTTGGTGTCAGCGTTAGAGCCAACTGGGTAATTGATCTGATATTGTTCGCGTGAAAGTTCTGATGACGAAAGGTTACTGCTCGGATTACTACTCGACGGATTACTACTCGACGCATTACTACTCATAGAGGGCTCCTGCCCGCTTACGACGAAAATCATTTTCATCGTGCTCTAATCCTCCTTGGGAGGATGGAACAGCCACATTCTTTCTGCTAATAAGTTAAATTTCAATATTATTTAGATAAAAACAGGAAAAATCGCTAGAGGTAGAAATAAAACAGCCCCAGTGAAAAGTCATCCTGACATCACTGAGGCCCGCGAGAGCTAGAAACTGTCTCCCCGAATCCATCCATGGATTCTTTCCACAACCACATTTCTAAGTCTACGGAGGTTCCATTTTGGGTCAACCCCCCTACGATAAAATTTTTGATTATTTTTTGCCTGAAAGTTTGAGCGCCATTTCATAGACGCTGTTTTTTGAAACTTTGAATGTAGAACTAATCTCTCTTGCTGCATCAGAGGCGGAAACCCGGACATTCAAAAGACATTGTAAAGTCTTAACCCATTCTGAACTATCTAAAGAATTCTCTGAGGCATTCACGACTTGCTCATCTACAAAGCGGACTGCGAAACACCATTCTCCCAGTTTCCCCTGACTTTTGATCTCTTCCGAGACCGATTGATAGACATCGACGGTGGATCCCGCGAATATTTTCTCGTGAATTTTGGTCAATTCCTTCGCACAAACCATTTCTGCATTAGCTTCGAATTCTTGAATAATCTCTAATGAATCTACGACTCTTTCAGGGCTTTCGAACCAAATCCACACCCTTGATGTACTTATAGCAGACTTGGCGAGGCCAAGCTCTTCTAGGGCGTCTTTCTTTTTACGCGGAAAAAAACCTCGAAACACAAAACTAGTGTCGTCAAATCCAGCAACTGAAAGCAAAAGTACAGGAGCACAAGGGCCAGGAATTCCGGTGACTTGAATGCCTTTTTGATGAGCCCTTGCAACCAGTCGTGCGGCCGGATCACTGACAGCTGGAGTCCCTGCATCGCTGACAAGAGCGAGTGACTCACCTGCTTGGATTCGGTCACAGATCCGCTCAATCTGATCACTTGTGGCATGTTGATCAAATCGAACCAAAGTCTTCTCTAGCTGAAGAGCGGACATCAGCTTCGCTGTCCTACGCGTGTCTTCGCATAAGACTACATGAGCCCTTTTTAGCGCCATTTCTGCACGAGGGCTCATATCCATCAGATTTCCAAGTGGTGTGGCGACAATCCAAAGTCCGGGGGCTAAATTTTGGGAGTTTTTATCAGTCATTGTAGGCAAATCTTTCCTCTTGGTATCAGGCGTTGAAGTTACCATAATGGATCTTAGGCAGGAGGCCAAATTAAGATGAAGACGCAGGTAAAAATGATTGGTGACACGATGGTCGTAACTATGGACGGAAGGCTCGATTTCGAGACCCAGGAGCCGCTCAAACAGGACCTTTCACGAATCATGCAAAAAACCAAAACTGACTCAGCCGCAACTAAGATCATCTTTAACTTGGAAAAGTTAGAGTTTGTGGGTTCGAGCGGTATTTCCAATTTTATTCAAACTCTCAAGGATTTTGGGACTCGAGCACCCGTTAAACCGCGTTATTGCAACGTGAAGAGTGAGTTTAAGAAAGTTATGAAAGCCTTTGACGAAGAGGCTGATTTTGAATTCTACGATAACGAAGACCGCGCTCGTAAAAGCTTTGACCAGTAGTCCGCAGCAGTAATCATCTCTTTAAAATCGATACTCAAACACCGAAGTCTGGATTAGAGCTGGCGAGTAAGCCTCATGTTTACCCAGTTCTATTCCAGGTTTTAGGGGATAACTGGGATCCCTACCCGCTGACTGAACTTCTTCTTGAGTCGAAACTTTATAAACACCTGCTGCTAGCCCTAAATAGAACCCAACAGCAGCACCCCAGAGAATAGATCTGCTACTTCCATTAAAAGGCACAGTCGAAAGCCCTAGCAATGCACCGCCCGCTGTGCCGTAACCGGTCCATAGAGCCACGGTTTTAAACTTCGAGCGCGCAAAGACCGGATTAACGATTCCTAAAGAGATCGATATCGTGAGCACCACTGTCGCCACACTAAGCTTCCTAAGAAACTGAAATCTCATATAAGTCTAGAATGCCAGATTAGGATAATGAGTCCATTCTAATCCATCCCAGCTCAAGAGATCGATTCTGATAGATTGAGCTTGCCCATCATACCGGCTTAAAAAGAGGCTAATTGCGCGCCTGAGTCGGCGTTTTTTGGTGAGAGTCAGACTTTCTATACCACTCACCCAGCCGCGTTTATCGCGTGCCCTCACCTCCACAAATACAAGCTNNGCTCTCGCCCTTGTGGGGACGCCTCCTCAAAAATGAGATCAACCTCCCCGCCCCGGCAATAATAATTTTGGTGAATGAGTCTTGCTCCGCGCTTTTCATACCACTGCTGAGCTTCTCGCTCGATAGATAATCCGTATTGACGTTTCGACATGGCGAGCCTGATCGCAAGCCCTGTTCCACATGGATCGATGTTAGAACTCGGCAAAATCTGGAGGGCTGTCTTCTAAACTACTATTTACTAAACCAGGGTCTACGAGACCACTGAGAAGATCGAGTTGCGCTGTTACTGGAGCAAACGATTTGCGATGAATTTCGCAAGCGCCTAGCCTTTTGAGTGCTTCATTATGAATCGGTGTAGAATACCCTTTGTGGGTCTTAAAGTCGTACCCTGGATACTGAGCATCGAGCTCACCCATCAACCGATCCCGCCAAACTTTTGCGAGGATTGATGCGCAAGCAATACTTAAACTCTTGAGATCTCCTTTAATAATTGCTGTCGCCTGACAAGGAAGATCAGCAGGAATAAACTTTCCGTCGACTAGAATATGTTCAGGTTGATGTTGAAGTCCTTGAATGGCTCGTCTCATCGCCAGGTGAGAGGCGTAATGAATATTGATGCGATCAATTTCAAGGACATCAGCTGCAGCGATACAGTGAGCAGTGACCCATTCTTGAATGAGGGGAAATAGTTCTTCTCGCTTTTCTGCTTTAAGGAGCTTGCTGTCCTTAATCTCCTTGAGCCACTTCGGCGCTGACTTTGCGTCATGAATGGGAAGAATCACTGCGGCCGCAACGACCGGGCCCGCCAAACATCCACGCCCTACCTCGTCGACACCGGCAATTAATCTTTCGCCAAAACCGAGCTTTCGTTCCCAGAGTAATGTGGGTTTAGTGGAAATGGGTCTCGTTACGGTAGGTTTACTAAAACGCATCTTTGCCGTTTTGGGCTTTGTGGATTTAAGTCGCGAAAAAGAGCTTTTGGTCTTTGGAGTAATAATGCCCATTGCCTTTAACCTAGTTTGTTTTGGTGAGAGTTCAAGGTGAAAATTGGAAGCGAGCGATGATACAGCTTGCCGATTGGTGGTGAGACTAGAAGTCGGCTATAGCTGGCTGCACCGTCGAGCTCTGACGCCGGGGTAGAACTGACCCAGTCAGTCGGTTACTCTTCCTCTGATTATGTTGGGCACAAAGAAGCTGAATATTATCCAAGACCGCCTCTCCTCCCTTTGACCAAGGAAAGACGTGATCATACTGAATCAGATGAGTTGAGCCACAAACTTTCGCAGAATGCGCATCTCTGTACTCACATCGTCCTTGTGCCCTTAAGTACGCTCGCCGCTTGATAGAATTTGGAATTGCTCGAACCCTGGCGCGTAAACGCTCCGGCGCCGGAGTAGACGCATGCGCTTCCGAAGTCTCTTGGTCACCGATGCCTTCCTTTTTAGGCTTTCGGACTTTTTGCAATGGATCGACTCGTTTTAGGAGCTCATCGCTCATCCAATCCAAAAGCTCTGCATAACTCATTGCGGGATTGACGTGTGAACGAAGTTCCTTAAGGCGCTTCAATTTTCTAAGGGTCTTTTCATCAACAACCAATTTCAATTCTGATCGGTCAGAAGTAAGAATGCGCTCTTTTTCCTGTGGAATCCCGAATTCAGGCGAGATCTCGGCTAGTCTTTTTTGCACCTCTCGATAGGACTTACTTTCGATCTCTTTGAGCAGCTTGAGCTTGTCCTGGGTGCTATAAGATTTTCGTCCAGACTTTCGTTCTTGTACAAAAAATCCCTGTAGAGTGCTGAGATTCGAAAGATGTACCTCACCCTGGTTGATCTTATGCTCCACGCTCGCTTTTTCTTCGATGGGTAAGGTTTTTAAAAGTCTCATCGAATGGATTCTTCGTGCTGCCGCCGCATCACTGTATCGAAGCTCTCCAACGGCAAATGCATGAAGAGATGCGTAGCCTCGCTTGAGATGAATACTTCTTTGTTCTATTTCTTCCAAAAGCCTTAATACTTCGGACGTAGCCCTTCGTTCCTTCTCAACGGTTTTCCGAGTGTACGCTACCAATTCTAATTCATTTAGACTTTTTAAATTCATAATGAGTATCTATCACGGTACTTTTTTGCCCTCACAATTGACTCAAGTGAAGCGATTTCGCAGAAAATAAATTTTTAAGCTACTCAAGTCTACTGTGTTGATTATCGACCCAACAGGCGCGCTTGAGGGCCACATTTACTGTCACCCACCTAAAACAATTTTGGCTCCTATGAAAACCGTCAAGAACATTTTCATAAACTTCAAAAAGTTGAAAGATTTGGCCATAACTCAATAGTTGGCCATAACTGAACTCTTGATCCTCCACAAAGTCGCAATGGTACAACCCCCCGCTCCAGCGCCGGAGTGAGGCTGCCCCTTAACTTCATTCGGAGTAAAGATTTCTCGGATTCACAAAAACTCTGATAACCCCATAGTATAGCAGGATATTCATATGTTTGACTTTACAGGTCAACTTATATATAACTCTCGCACATTCCAGGTCTTCTCAGATTTATTACATACTAATTATGGAACAAACTAATGAAAGGCTGTCTGCAGATGCGCAAGCTAGGTCATTGGATCCATCTCATTTATTTAGTGCTTCTCCTATCACCCACCACTCATGCATCACTGCAGTGTGATTTTGGCCTCATGAGCGCAGAAGACATTTCGCGACTGACCCCCGAACTCATTGAGTCTGTCTTGCCCAGTGTCTTTCGGAATAACAAATCGATCTATATCAATGATCCGCGTTACAGCATCTACGAAAACAAACGCACCTACAGCATTTCAGATCTTCGGTATCGGGGATCAAATCGAATTCCGAATTCAATATTTGCTCAAATGATTGATGAACAGGAACTGGACGAACTCACAAAGTTCGCGGTTGCCATCACAACACTAGATAACGTTCAGGAGATTGAAAAAAGTCTCCCCCATACAGGACGTGGAACAAAAGGTTCCGGATATTATACTCACAAGTGGCTTCTCTACTTAGATCTATCGATGCAGTTAATTCTTCTAAAAGTTCGAGAAGAAAAAAGATTTGAAAGTTGGTTTTTGAAATTTGCGGAAGATCTGATTACTTATACTCNNAGGTGGAAAGGTCGCGATCCAAGCTACGCTATCGGCAACCTGCGAAACATCCTCGGCTTAGCTGCAGAAGAAGGTGGTATTTCAACTACAGAAAAATACTTGGAACTCCTCTCAAAACACGGACACTTTTCAATCGTCGGTGATTTTAAGTCCAGTTCGATCGACGACTACAAAGACCTAAGCTATTTTAACCTCCAGAGCATACTGAGAAGAGTCGATGCAACCCATCCGCGGGGCAGAATCCCATATATCGAAAAATTTGCTACAAATGGGATTGAATACCTTCGAACAGTAAATGATCCTGAAGATTTGAAACAAGTTATGCCCGCTGCAGATGCACATTTAGCGATGATGCTTTTTCCGAAAAATGCGAACCTTCAGAAAAACGCCAGAAAGTATTTAGAACGTGTGGCTCGCGTGACGGATCTTCAAGCCNNAAGCCCTAATAGCTAAAGCTGACAAATACTTTTTAAAATGAAGCCTAGAAATGAAGCAAGCGATGAATACTCAGAACATTCGGTGAAATACCATTCAGCGTTTGGCGTTCTTACTTCTTAGCAGCTTTAGATATCGCATGAATGGATGCTGAAGCCGCCGCTATGTTTTTCACACTTTGAATCACTGCCGCAGGGCGATCCTCAGTCGAACTCAGAAATTCATAACACTGACTAATCGGAGTAAAACTTTGAATTTCTTGTTCACTATAGCGCGTTGCTAATACGAGATGGAGCTGGCGTTGAAAGGAGCGACCCGAGAACTGCTCTAGATTAAAGAATGCTTGCCCCAGTGTTTGACCCATCAGCTCCCCGATTTCAGTAGGAATTGCGGGATGAAAGCGGGCAATCAGCTTTTCTGCCAGCAAGGAATAATACTGAGGTGAGATCGGCCGCCTGACGTAATGGATACTATCAGCGAGCGAAATAACATCTTGATGCATTTCAAGTATGCCCGAATAATCATCGTTCGAAGCGGCATAACTGAGGATGATCGAAGCATTCCCAAAGAAGTAAGGATTTTCTAAGAAGACTCGCAGATAATTTTGTTCTTCTTTGGAATACTTCTGAACATCATCGAAATAAATCACGCTGCTCTGGGATCGCTTTGCAATTTCAGAAATGATGGTAGGTAGTCGAGTGGTAACTTCCCGCATGCCCACATGATATCCAGGGCGTCCACTCATCTCTGTATACGTTCGCACAAGTTCGGATTTACCGACGGGCGGTGTGTCGCCGATGATGACTTGAATCGTTGGTGCACCAAACTGAAATTTCTTATGCCAGTATTCAAATCGTTCAATGGAAGGCTTTAACTTAAAGCTTTTTCCAGCAACGAACGCAGCTTCAATTTTTGCAGGAGTCTTGTATTCAATGAGATCCAGGGCTTCTGCCAAAACGATCTTAAGAAGGTCAAAGTCGGGGCCCTTTATGCTTTTTGTCTGAAACGTTGTAAATGTTTCTGCCTTACGCCGACTTAATCCAGAGGCGACTGCGACAAAAGACTCGATTGTCGAATTTGGAAGCACAACTTGAGTTGCAACTTGTTTTGCTAGTGTTTTGTCTCCGTCTCCAAACTCTACATCGGACTTCAGGAAGTTTTCGTTTGGATCTTCGAAGGCCGGAGGCAACCACGTGAGTCGGTTCGAAGGATCAGAACGGAATGAATTAAAGCGATCCAGATAAGCAGGTTTTCCGCCGCTACGGGTACTGCTTGGGTTCGCACCGTCCGCAAAAGCCATGGATCCCGTGAAGACAAGACATGCTAAACCAGATATTAAACCGTTTCTCATCCTAAACNNGTCTTGGAGTTCCATGAATTGCCACAAAACCTGACTGTAAATCTTTGAATGAAGTTTCGAATTATTGACCAAAGATTTCACTGAAGCCGCTCGAAAAATTCTCCTGAATTGATGAAGAAACTTACTCTCTTGAAATCCATGCTCAACCACCCACTTATGGGAAATCAATAAGTCAGGATTAGAAAGTATTTCACTAGCAAGACTGAACGCTTCTCGAACCGAAGTCCCACCTGGGAAAACTCTGGAAAGATCCAAGATCTTGCTTAAAACTTTTTTTCTCAAATCATCATTCGAAGAAAATATTGAAATCGCGACCAGGCTAGAAATCGATTCTTCGGCATCAATAAGTCGTCCCATTTTTTTCTGAGAAAGATTATCCAATTCTTTGAGATAGAGATCAACGACGTGATTTTGAACTATCCTACTTTCGGATAAAACTGCAATTGATGACATAAACACGGTAAGATCTGCCATATCTTCCTGTCGGCGGTCTTTAAGTTCTAAAAAGGACGGAGCTATTTTTCTAAGATGTTCGATCGCGCTCAAATGAACTGCCACAGATTTTGATTTTGCCGCAATTTCGAAAATAAAGCGTGCTACTAAATCATCGTCCGATAAGCTTATATTTCGGTCTGTCCAGGTGACTACCTCGGCATGCTCGGAGATTATATTCAAACCGTAGAGCTTTACCGCTATGTAAGTCGTTTCGGTGCATATTCGGAAGATCTCCGTGTATGCCGCCATTCTCGTGGAGAAAGCCCACGCTGAGATGTCTTTTGCTGCTTCTTCTAACTTCGTTTTCTGATTCTTAATTTCCTGGCGAGCTGCAGGTATATCCTGCTGAGCCTGGGCGAATCCGTTTTGCACAGAAAATAGAGATGCAAACGCGAGAAGAGCTCCGACCAAAAAGTGGACCTTATGAAGTTTCATGAATGGACTCCGTATATAGCAGCCAGTTTCGTGCGTCATACCATTTGAGTTCGTCAAGTCAATGATCCGCTACGGCAATTTGCTGAACGGGAAGGCCACTCCGCCGGCTGAGTACATGAGGTTCTCCAGAGAAGTAGACTTCAAAACAAAAACGCCCCGGCTGAATCTCACCCGAGGCGTCTCAATTTCTTAGAAATTAGTTCGAAGTAGAATTACTTCTTAGCTATTATTTTTTAGCTGCGTTGCTTTCTTTAGCTGCAGCAGATGCAGCTGCAGAAGCAGCGGTTTCAACATCACGCTCAATACGTGCTGCTTTACCTTCAAGCTCACGGATGTAGTAAAGTTTCGCGCGGCGAACTTTACCTTGTTGAGCGATTTCAATTTTAGCGATTTTTGGGGAGGTTTCTAAGAAGATACGCTCAACACCAACACCGTGGGAGATTTTACGAACGGTAAAGGATTTGCTTGCGCCTTTGTTTGACTTAGCAATCACAACGCCTTCGAAAATCTGAACGCGTTCTTTTTCACCTTCTTTAATACGCACGTGAACTTTCAAAGTGTCTCCAGCGCGGAAGTCTGGAAGCTTGTTTCCAAGAGTTGTTTTTTCAACGTTAGAAACCTTGGCAGCAAGACCTGCTACGCGAACTTGAACTGCTTTGGAAAGGGTTTTTGGATGAATTCTTTTCTTTGCCATTTTTGTTTACCTAATTATCGCACTAGTTTCTAGCGCGTTTGCTTGGCGCTAACTTTTAGCGCATTTGTATTTAAACATCTGACGCTAAGACATTTAAATCGGCCCGAGAGAGCTTATTTAAACCGGTTATATTTATCGTCCCAGCAGGCGATCTAAAATAATCGCGACTGCGGCACGAACAGAGAGATGATTATAATCTTCTCCCTTTTCATCTTTTGGCCCGTACACAGGGGTCAGAATCCTATGTACCTCGGGATAAAAGATGTCCGAAATTCCCCACCCGGTGCCAAACACTATAATGGTTGGGCGGGTCCGATCGGGGCGCTCTAGCTCAAGCCGATAATCGGCGTAGCTAATCGCGTTCGGAAGAGGTCTAGCATCGGTCAGAACTACTTCGGGATCTTCAATTTCTGAAACATCCACNNGCCTTTACAGCATCTTTGACTGCTTTGAAATCCTTGGCGACTTGAACTCGCGACAAAGCTTCAAAACGATCCGGATGCCACTGACGAGACTGATCTGATTGCCAATGCTTCAGAATGCGTCCCACCATCTCATGCTGAATGTCTAAAGGAGTTACTAGAAAATAGCCCTTTAAGCCATAGGTCCGAGACGAACGAGCGATATCATGAATATCGATATTCGTCACAGCGGTAGTTACAAGCTCCCCAAGGCGATTGGTCATCGGATAATGGAGCAAAGCTAAGTAAACCGGTGCAGACACGAGGATTTCGGGGATATCACTCTTTATGACTCAGGGCAACCGTCTTGGACGGGTTTTCACTTCGGCGACTTTCGTCCGGGAGATTCAGACTTTCCCGCTTGGTAGGCAGCCATCAGATCAGGCCGCTTGCGGGCGGTACGCTCAAGCATCTGTGAGTTTCGCCACTTTTCGATGGCACCATGATCTCCACTCAAAAGCACTTCCGGCACTTCCATGCCTTCAAAAACACGCGGCCGAGTATACTGAGGGTACTTGAGGAGGCCATTTTCCAGACTATCCTGCGTGATCGAGCGCTCATTACCGACGACCCCCGGTAGCAATCGAGTAATCGCATCCGCCATAACCAGAGCGGCCATCTCCCCCCCAGTCAGGATATAGTCTCCAATAGAGACTTCGAGATCGACGCATTTTTCGATAAAGCGTTCGTCAACGCCCTCATAATGGCCGCAGACAAAGATAAGTCGTGATTCTTTGGACAACTCTTTGGCCAAGGTTTGATCAAACTTACGCCCTTGAGGAGAAAGCAAAACCGTCCGTACCGGCGCCCCCTGAGTAGCGCTTTTCCACGCAGCATAAAGGACGTCTGCCTTAAGAAGCATACCTTCACCGCCACCATAGGGAGTATCATCCACGGTCCGGTGTTTATCCTGTGAAAAATCTCGAATTTGAATGGGAGAATAGCGAACGAGTCCCTGAGCTTGTGCCTTACCTAAAAGACTGGAGCTCAGGAACGCTGAGAATACTTCGGGAAATAAAGTTAAAAAGCTAATCTCTAACAAAATAAGCGGTTCTGAGTGATCCGTATGCGAGAGCTTATTCTACGATTTCGAGAACGGTACGTTTTCGAAGCTTAGTTGAAGCGCCATTCAGCACGGTTCGAACTGCGCGAGCAGTACGGCCTTGCTTCCCGATCACTTTACCTAGGTCTTCTTTCGCAACCTTAAGCTCGATTACAGTCGTATTTTCGCCTGCTATTTCGTTGACTTCCACTTTATCTGGAAAATCCACGAGCATACGAGCCATGTACTCAATCAACTTAGCGAGTTCGCCAAGTTCTTTCCTTGCACTACCTGAGTCTTGCGACATGCCTAAACCCCCCTTAGCCTCTGGCAAAGTCTGTCTAGATCCTTGAAGCTTCCTCCGCGGAAGGTTTCCCTCGGTTCTCACTTCAGGCCTGACAGCCCCATCACAGTCACTGATGTCGATAACTCAGTGTAATCATCCGGATTACACTTATCGACTTCCACTCAACTCAAATACCAAAAGTACATCAAGCAAACGCGTGGAAACCACGCCCTGCTTGAGGGACAAGCGCTCAAGAGGCCAAAACTACAGCCTGACTGGATCGCTATGATTTATTTTGCAAGGTTTTTTAAAAGTTGTCCAACCGTTTTCGTGACTTGGGCACCTTTTGCCTGCCAAGCCTGAACAGCTGCAACATCAACTTTGAGCTTGTCTTTGTTGTCTTTAGCTTTTGGATAGTAGTGTCCAAGATTGTCTAAGTACTCGCCATCACGAGGTTTATTGGTGTCGGTTGCGACGACTAAGTATTGCGGATTCTTCTTTGCGCCTTGACGTTGGAGGCGAATTTTTACAGCCATTTTCAATATTTCCTTTCAAATCTCTCTAAAAGCACCAGTTAGTTAACAACTTAGACTAAGACCGTCAACCTTGATGTTTGAGAAGAATGGCTTCGGCGAAACGATCTTTGGCCTCGTCGAGCGATTTCCAACTCGGTTTGACCAGCCTTTCCTGCACTCCTGGCGGCAATTCGTGGGTTCGGGTTTCCATACCTGTCATTAAGATGACCCGCACACCCAGTGCCTGAATCTCTGAAAGAAGATCTAAACTGGACTCTCCTGGCAGCACCTCGTCCAAAAGCACCACATCCGGGCGCCTCCGATTGAGCTCGACTCGGGCTTCAAAGGTATTCGAGACACTTCGGCATACGACTCCNNCTTCGATACTTTCGATCAAAGTGCCCAGCATTTCGCGCATTTCATCCACATCTTCCACCAGTAATACGGCGAGAGCAGGAGACTTTTTCTTTAAAATGGGTTCAGATGATTTAGGCTTAGCCGAAACTTTCTTAGGTGGCGCAGTCTTTCGTGCCGCTTTTTTTACGGTCTTCCTAGCGGTCTTCTTGGCAGGCTTTTTCACCGTTTTTTTCTTTTTGCCGACCACAGACTTCTTCGTTTTTGTCTTCTTCTTTGTCGCCACAAATTATCCTCTGTTATCCCTGAACAGGAACGATGATCACTTCTAAATTGCCCATACGACTGGTTGGCCCAAACGTGCTGACTACGACTGGATTTAAGTCTCCTTCTTGCTCAAGTCTTTGGACGAGCGCCTCGCAGTGAGCAATGGTAAGTGAGACTGTCCCCACCCAAGAATCTTGATCCGGATGAGCCAAAAGAAGTCGAGTTTCGGATTCTCTGATTTTCCAGAAAACAGTCCATTTCTGTGGAAAGTCTACACGAAGTTCGGCCTTCGAGGTGGAGCCCCCTCCAGACGCAGCCAAGAGCAAATCGGTAAGGCCAACCTTGAGTTGATCCAACTCTTTTCCTCGCAATTTGACCGTGAGCTGAGTCTCAAATTTTGGATGAGCATCCCTTTGAATGATTACATCTTCTTCGGTCAAATTTAGAAATGCCATGATCACTCTCCTTTAGGTCAATAGTTCTGCGTGAAGACTTTTCGCGCGCTCTAAAATCACAGATGCAGCACTACCTATCATGAAATCTTGAATCAATTCCTTGAAGCCAGCAATTAAGATTTGGGGGCGATAAGTGCCCTCACCCAGATCCCAGATCTCCAAGCAACGTCGACCCACTGCAGAAGCAGGACCTAAGCGGCCATTTTCCAAATGGATCAATACCGCACAGCCCATAATGAGACTTTGAATATGAGGTTTATAGGGCGAAGGCAGCCTGACCCAGTCCTGTTCCCAGTCTTCATGTGCATGCCAATAGCGACTCTCATTAAAATCCTCAATTCCCTTCTTCCAAGCAACCAGTAATGGCTCGAGTACAGAATCAGGTAACGTCTGCGCTAAAGAAGATTGAGGTTTCATCACTTAACCCATGTTATAGCGTAGCTCATACGTATGAGCGCAACTCTTTCTGGAACCCGGAACTATTTTGATCTAATTGCAAGGCGCGACATAACGCCGTCCGTAAGAAATGGAGTCCTTTTCGGAAAGACCGGATGGACGGTTTCGCCGGTGGGCTTTGGTTCATACCGCGTTTACGAACACGAAGCGGCACATCTCGAGGCACTTGAGCTTGCTTTGCGCTCGGGATGCAATCTCGTCGATACCAGTACAAACTACACCAACGGAAGTTCGGAGCGAGCGATTGGCAAAGTTCTCAATCAGCTCATCCGCTCCAATGAATTTTCACGTGAAAACTTTGTTGTCGTTACCAAAGTCGGTTACGTCCAAGGTGAGAATCTAGAGATTGCACAAGAACGTCAGCAAGCAGGCGCTGAGTTCCCGGAAATGGTGCGCTTTCGAGAAGATTGTTGGCATTGTATCTCTCCTGAGTTTATTGAGGATCAAATCAATCGATCGCTCTCTCGACTTGGATTAGAAAACGATTCGATCGATTTACTCCTCTTACATAATCCAGAGTATTTTCTGAAAGCCCACCCCGAGCATAGTGAGTATTATCGTCGAATCGAAGCTGCCTTTAGATACCTTGAAACTGAAGTCCAAAAAGGTCGCATTCAGTATTACGGAGTTTCATCCAATACTTTTGTCGAAGCAAAAGACCATCCAGATTACACCTCATTTGAAACATTGATTGAAATTGCGAAAAAAATTTCTCCTGACCATCACTTTGCGGCCATTCAATTTCCAATGAATCTCTATGAGCCTGGGGCCGCTCTTGAGCTCAATAACTCTGGCAAGTCCGTCCTCAGTCTCGCTCTGGAAGAAAATATTGCGACACTGATCAATCGACCACTCAATTCATTTCCAAGTTTACCGGGCGAAAAGGAAAAGATGATTCGCCTCGTAGATTACCCGGCTCACCATGGAGTCGATACTGAAACCGCTGTGAAAGAATCCCTCACTCGCTGCATGGAACTTGAAACTCAATATCAGTCCCAATTTGCAGATCGATCCAAAGGCCAAGAGCCCCTCGTTCCAACCAAGCAAATCGCATGGGGTCATATCTTGAGACAAAACATTGAACGCCTCGCTGAGCTCGAAACTTGGACGCAGGCATTGTCCTATCAGATTAAACCGTCACTTCAGCGTGCCCTTGAGATTTTGTCCGAAAATCCATCCACTCGTACTTGGGCCCTAGAGTACGGCGAAGCATCCGGTTCCCTATTTCACTCTTTTACTGCTTTCTTAGAAGCTCAGGCGGCTGTGCAATCCGAGCATATCAAAGCCCACCTGAACGAAGATATTCCTCCCCTTAAGACCTCACGTAAACTCTCTCAGAAAGCTGTTCGAGTCCTTCGTTCCATTCCGGGTGTCAGTAGTGTTTTAGTTGGCATGCGCAGGCCAGAATATGTAAAAGACATCTTAGCGCTTGATCCAGCACTCGACCCAAAAGAAGCACTTTTAGCCCTAACTACTGACATTTAAGGACGGAGACCTTACGATGGCTGCAAATCGCACCTATAAATATTACGACATTATCTTAGGAGCATTTGTCACTGTCCTCCTTTGTTCAAACCTGATTGGTGCAGCCAAAGTAGCTACCTTAGGCGGATATACATTTGGCGCAGGTATCTTATTTTTTCCGATTAGTTATGTCTTTGGCGACATTCTGACTGAAGTCTATGGATACGCTCGCGCTCGCAAAGTGGTTTGGACCGGATTTGGTGCTTTAGCGTTCGCTTCATTTATGAGCTACATCGTAGTGGCCTTACCTCCCGCTGAGGGATGGCCCAATCAAGGTGCTTATGAAGTAGCCTTTGGATCTACTTGGAGAATTGTTATTGCATCTCTCATTGCGTTTTGGTGCGGAGAATTTACGAACTCGCTGATTCTCGCTAAGCTCAAAGTAAAAACCGAAGGCAAGCACCTGTGGTTGAGAACAATCGGCTCCACCATTGGTGGAGAGTTTGTCGATTCACTCATCTTTTACCCTTTGGCATTTTGGGGAGCGTGGGAGCCAAATATGGTTTTCACCGTGTTGATTAGTAATTATGCCATTAAGGTTCTCTGGGAAGTATGTCTGACCCCACTGACTTATATCGTCGTCAATCGCCTCAAGAAGGCAGAGAACGAAGACTTTTTTGATCGCAATACTGACTTTAACCCTTTTACAATCGAGACGAACTCATGATCTCAAATCCTGCAAAAAATCCATCTATCTTAGTGACTGGCGCTGCTGGGCTAATCGGTTGGCAGTTTGTGCGGTCCTGTAATCAACTCGGCATACCCGTGATCTCAGTCGATCATCCAGAACATTTTGAAACTCGAAGCGAACATCAAAATACCGATTTTGGAACAAAGATTGATCGCGAAAAATTGATCTCTTGGTTGGAAGCAAACTCTCCTGAAATCTCTGCGGTGGTTCATCTTGGCGCATGCACCGACACTACTGAGCTTGACGAAGAATACCTCAAAAAAATGAACCTCGAGTATTCACAAAACCTCTGGAATTATTGCACGGAGAAAAAGATCCCATTTGTTTACGCCAGCAGCGCTGCAACTTATGGTGAGGGTGAAAACGGGTACACGGATGATGAAGCTCAGTTTTCGAAACTAAAACCTCTGAATCCTTACGGCGAATCGAAACGTCTCTTTGATATTTGGGCACTCGATCAAGAACGCCAAGGTAAATCACCTCCAGCGTGGTCGGGGTTTAAATTTTTCAATGTTTATGGATTTGGAGAGACACACAAGGGTTCGATGGCAAGTGTGATACTTCATGCTTACAATCAGATTAAAAAATCAGGTGGCGCGAAACTCTTTCGATCTCATCGTGAAGGAATCGCCCATGGTGAGCAGAAACGCGATTTTATCTTAGTGCAAGACGTGGTGGATGTTTTGCATTTTGCGCGAACCAAACCGATCCAGCGCGGAATTTATAACTTAGGCACAGGCCAAGCACGCACTTTTTTGGATCTCGTGCGCAACGTCTTTAAAGCTCTGAACTTGCCAGAACGCATTGAGTTTATTGATACGCCCGAGCATCTCCGCGCTCGCTATCAGTACTTTACACAAGCAGAGATGGCACGCCTTCGTCAGGCGGGATACACTAAACCTTTTACGAGCCTCGAAGACGGTGTGCGCAAATACGTGGCGGAGTTAGTGAAGCAAGGGTGACAGGCACGAGACGAGCACTCAATTATCTGCACTTCGCCGGAGAACCTCGTGGGGGCTCAGTAATTTTTCCTGGGGTATAACTTAAGTTATACCTCTCACAAAACGAGTGTTACCGCAGCCGCGTGACCTCGCCGGGAACTCATCCACCCAAATAGTTGACATTCTAAGTAGCTAAATGATAGCGCTCAGCTCAAGCAAACTTAAGGAGTAGCGCTATGAAACCAGTTCAGTTCATTGCTTTTGGCGCAATCGCCCTGGGTCTTTCCGCATATGCTGAGAATATCCCGGGTTCCTGCCCTACCTCAATGCCCGACTCACTCGGTGAAATCGCCAAAGAACAGCTCAGCAAACTGGGCTTTACAGTGCTACCTGAAACCTCTACGGACGCAGCCTACAAATTAGTCATTACTGAGCGTGAGCTCCCGTGCAACTCAGGGGACCAATGTGGAAGCACTGGCTCATTACGAAGACGAGTCACACAAGAAAAGACTTTCACGATCTATCCCGTGGACCACTTTGACGAAAACGGTAAAGCAATCTTGAAAAAGAAATCCCTGACCTTCGCAAGTTCTTATTATCCAGTCATAAAGTCGCCTCAGGTTATTGACCTAGGAACGGACGATCAATCTTCATCGCAAGGTACAGATGCGGTCGATATGAATACGATCCACCTCGAAATTATTTCGCGGATGAAAGCTTGCCCTTATCCATAGGCATTTAGAATTTACGATGAAAATCATGAGAAGAAAAAACCAAGTTTATCTCACCTATCTTTCGAGCGTTTTCGCTCTGACTCTTTTCACTTCGTGTGCTGGAGAAGATCAAAAGCGCCTATCTCATACTCGCGATCGTGTCGCGAGCGAGCGAAGCACTACAAACACTGGGATCATTCAGAGCTTAATGGTTGAAGTCGCAGCGAGTAATTTCAGTCAAAACATCACGAGTGTTGGAACAAATTTTTCAAAAGAACAACGCACCGGAAAAATGCACCTGAGGATCAAAGATCCAACATCCTCCAGTGAGGAAATCATCTCACTCGAAGGTAAAATCGAACCTAGCGGATTTATCCACTTAGGGAGTATGTCTCACCCCAATCATTATGCTTATGGTCGCTGCGCTGCCTATGGACAGAACGGACTATGCGAAGACTTTCTCGCAAACATTGTCTACAAAAAAGAAGACATCGAAGAAGTTGCGCGTTTTCGTCTCATCACACTTGAAAACGCAAAAGTCGTAGGAAAACTGACAAAGGGAGAAGTCCATGGACGCGGGATCGCTCGCGCTTTAAACGAGCTCCACTCGGATCGGTTTAGTGAACGAAGACTCGTCGTTTCACGTATCCTCAACGGTCAATACAGCTCGTTCACACTCGATGCCGTTGAGAATACCACCAAGAAAATTACTCGTATTGCAGGTTCGCTCGAACCTCATTCTCAAGCTGTATTTACTTCCGAAAGTACCGACGGAAACGCAGCAGGAACCATCGAGCCGCTTAAAGCTGAAGTGATCGTAGAAGATCACCTCATCACTGGAGAGCCTCCACTTCAGTTCACACTTATCGTTAAAGACGGCTCTTCGCAGCGAAAGATCATTGTTCAGTAAGTTCTAACGTCAAGATCTCCTAAGATATTACCAGATGGATTTTTCCATATGTCGATCCAGCACTTCCCGCACAAAGAGCAAGAACATCGCGTGCGACCAAGCCAAGGGAATCACCCAGCAAGGTTGACCCGACTCGCGATGGATTTGCTCAGCAAGCATGCCCGTATTAGTCGCTTTTGAAAGAACCCAGTCAAAGCTATCTTTTGCCGCTTTAAGATTGCCTGAACCGAGATCCACAGTCGCCAACCAGAGCGTGGTTAAANNAGTGATCTCGCTCATAGCGGAGAATCCCACCTACTTGTGGATGCCAAAGACGGCTTCGAATCGTCTCCACCATTTTTTGAGCTGCGGCATCTCGTTTTTTAAATATTCCAAATGGAGAAATCAGTCCTAACATCGAGACATCCACCGATTCATCCCAAAAGCCGAGCTTGCTTTGATAGTCGACGTGTTTGCCATAATCCGTAGAGCCAGTGATAAAACAACGTCTCATCGGGCCGTCTAGGGGAACAAACTTTTCTGCCAGTATCTCAGACAGCGCTCTTCCCCACTCTCGGTAATGCATTTCAGCTTTTTTGTCAGAAAGCTCACCTGCGAGATAAGCTCCAGACATAAACGCCGACGCAACTGCAGCGAGTGAGTAGGCGTGAATGCCCATTCGTTCTTCCCAAAGATCATGAGATGGCAGTCCGAGTGGATGATCAGGACCGTGAAACTGCTCTAAAAATTTCAGGCCTTTTTCGAGATTAGGCCAGATCTTTTCGAGCCAGAAAAGATCCTGAGTCCTTCGGAAATGAAGATAAGCTAGACCAATGACTGTGGCTGGTTCATCGATCTGAATTCGACCCCAGCTCGGCCCCGCATGTTTCGTCGAAAGATACCGTTGCCACCAGGTACCCGATACGTCTTGTGTATCTTGCAAAAACCGAAAGTAATGTTCGACGCGATCTCTGAAACCAAAAGCGCCGAGTGCTCCTGCTAAGTAAGCACCATCGCGCGGCCAGCTATATCCATAGCCACCTGACACTCTTGAGTGAGGATCAACCTCAGCAGCGGCCATCAGCGCACCGGTATGACTATCTTGAAGGGCGTGCAAAACATCGATCGATCTTTCAGCGAGNNGGCCGACATACCTTCAATCATTTGAAAATAGCGATGGGACTGCAGATTTTTTGAGCGCGAAAGGACTTGTCCGAGATGCTGTTCACTCTCGCCACAAACGATCATAAACTCAAGTTGAGCGGGTGTTGATGTCCCCCGAGGGGCAATCGCCGCAATACTTCCGTAGGTAGCCGGCCCTTGAACCACTTGGTCCCAACTCTTCGGGGCTGATCCCTGCGGAAATCCATGGAGATCGTGGACTCCAACCGGAGCAAAGATTCGATCCCCACTCCAGAGCCGCGCGCGATCGTGATCTGACAAATGGCCGACGCGAACCCATTGTACAGCTTCACGTACGATCACCCCAAGCCAACGTCGACCGCGGTGATGCACGAGACCATTAAAGTCTGGATGATAGAG
>DBAE01000289.1 GCA_002291495.1 Bacteriovoracaceae bacterium UBA1018
TCGAGAAAGAGCGCGGAATCACGATTCTCGCCAAGACCACGGGTGTTCATTACAACGGGGTTAAGATCAACATTGTCGATACTCCAGGACATGCTGACTTCGGCGGCGAAGTTGAACGTATTATGGGAATGGTCGATGGCGCGCTCCTCTTGGTAGATGCTGCTGAAGGTCCACTTCCTCAAACTCGCTTCGTTTTGAAAAAAGCGCTCAGCCAAGGTTTGAAAATTATCTTGGTCATTAACAAAGTTGACCGACCCGATGCTCGTATCGAAGAAGTGGTCAACCATGCTTTCGATCTTTTCATCGATCTCGGTGCAACTGAAGAACAAGCCGACTTCCCAATCGTTTATGCATGTGCCCGCCAAGGCTGGTGTACACTGAACGCTTCCGATATCCCGGCGCTCCTGAGTGGTGAAAAGAAATCCACCCTTCAACCGCTCTTTGATCAAGTCTTAGAAACAGTTCCAGCGCCTAAAGTAAACGCTGATGCTGATTTCCAGATGTTGATTTCTAATCTTTCCTACTCCGATTACGTGGGACGCTTGGCAATTGGTCGCGTCACCGGCGGAAGCGTGAAGAAAAATCAAAAAATTATTCGTCGCGGAATTGATGCCGCTGGTAACTCGAAGAACGAAAACTTTACAGTCACTCAGCTCTACACATACGACGGCATGAAACAAGTCGAAGTTTCAGAACTCTTTGCTGGCGACATTGGAATTGTCGCAGGAAGTGAAGTAACCGAGATCGGCGATACCTTAGTAGGCAGCGAAAACGGTGTCCCACTCCCTCGCATTATCGTTGAAAAACCGACTCTCGGAATGATCTTTTCGGTCAACACTTCTCCACTTTCTGGAAAAGAAGGCGAAGCAATCCAATCTCGTAAATTGCGTGATCGACTCCTTCGCGAAGTGCGAAACAACGTTGCGCTTCGTCTTGAAGAGATGCCTACATCTGACCAATTCCGCGTTCTTGGACGTGGAGAACTTCAGTTCGCAATTTTGATTGAACAAATGCGCCGTGAAGGTTTCGAGTTCATGATCGGTAAACCGACTGTTCTCTATCAAACCGACGAAGCAGGCCAAAAGTTAGAGCCTATGGAACGTGCGGTTCTGGATCTTCCAGAATCCGCAGTCGGTGATGTGACCGGTATGTTTCAAGGTCGCAAAGGACTTCTCACCAAGTATGAAGGCGGATCGGGCAATGGTACAGGTCGCGTACGACTTGAATTTGATATCCCGACTCGTGGACTTCTTGGAATGCGTTCACGCTACCTCACTGCAACTCGCGGTGAAGGTCTTTTCAGTACACTTCTCCTCGGTTACGGTCCGCATAAAGGCGAACTTCCGCATCGTACCAACGGAGCTTTGATTTCGGATCGAACTGGCGACACAGTTGAATACGGACTTATGGGTCTTGAAGACCGCGGAGTATTGTTCCTCGGACCACAGGTCCCTGTGTACGAAGGCATGATCATCGGTATCCACTCGCGCGACAACGACCTGGTCGTGAACCCGACCAAGGGCAAGCAGCTGACCAACGTNNGTGTACGAAGGCATGATCATCGGTGAAAACAACAAGGATCAAGACATGAACGTCAATCCTTGCCGTGAAAAGAAACTCACTAACATTCGCTCTGCGGGTGCTGAGTTCTTGGTCACTTTGGCCGGTATTCGTAAAATGTCTCTTGAGCAATGTATTGATTGGATCGATGAAGACGAGTGGATTGAAGTCACTCCAAAATCGATTCGCCTGCGTAAGAAAGTTCTTCCGCAGAATCAACGCAGCGTGAAACGCGAAGAGCGGATTAAATAAGCTAGCTCTGATTTGAACATTGTCTAATGCCCGTCCCGGCTACGCACCTGGATGGGCATTTTAGTTTATTGACACCATACTCCTCTCAGGCCAATTTGTGCTTATGAATGTGCGCCCAAAAGCTGCAATCCTAGCCGTTGGAACCGAATTGACCACGGGTCAGATCACAAATCGAAACGCCTCCTGGCTATCCGAAAAACTCAATCATCTTGGGATCGAAGTCATCATTCATGAAACCGTTCCCGATGATCGCCCCATCATTCTCAAGTCTCTCGAGCATCTTTCTCATCAAGTGGAAATCCTCTTTGTTACAGGAGGCCTAGGACCAACGAGTGATGATTTTACTCGCGACTTGGTGGCCGCTTGGGCTGGCCTTGAACNNCTGACGAGCCGAGGCATTCCAGTGGCTGAGTCTAACCGCCGCCAGTGTTTTTTTCCGAAGGGCGCCGAGGTGTTAGTTAATCGTGAAGGGACTGCAAATGCGTTCTTTCTGCGTGCTCACGGAAAACTCGTTTGGACCTTACCTGGCCCACCTCGTGAGATCTCTGTACTTTGGAATGATTATATCGATCCATCTCTCAGAAAATTATTTCCTAATTCTGTTCCTGACAAACTCAAACTCTGGAAGTGCATGGGTAAAAGTGAGTCCGAACTAGGCGAAATCACGGAAGCAGTCTTGGCGGGGACTGGCCTTCGCGTGGGTTACCGCGCGCACATGCCCTACATCGAAGTCAAAGTTTGGGTCTCAACTGAAGAAGAACAACGTTATTCAGAAAAACTTACTGAGCTCGATCGGGCAATATCATCCTGGGTCGTTGCACGAGATCAGGAAGATTTGGCCGAAATATTCTTAGATGCAGTGGCAAAGTCTACAGTAGGAACTGTACGCATTGTGGACTTTCATACACATGGAGTGTTGACTGAGCGAATCCACTCCGCGCTGAAGATCATGCGATTCCGCGAGCTATCAGACCGAGTGGAAACCGTAACCANNCGGCAGCAGTGGATTGGGAGAGTCCACTGACGACGTATTAGTCTTAAGTCTCAGCCCCTTGATCGATCGACCCTATGCTTGGGAGATCGGCACCCAACGGGGTGCAAAAATAAGCAAAGAGAAGATAGAGTCACCGTATAAACATCCGAGCCTAGCAGACCGGACGTTTCGATATATGAGTGAGAAATCATTGCAGATTTGGCCAAAATTACTGTGAGTCAGCCCTGAATTATAAAGAAAATATGAAAACCAGAATATCTACCTGATATTAAAGGGCAAATATAACTTAATTATTATAGTTATACTGTTTAAACGCCGATAAAATAGAGAATGTATGTTCTCACCAAGACGAGACCTTCTTAAATTTATCACATCAGCATCTATTACAATTGCGCTCAGTATCATTGTGACCGGATGTAGCTGCAGTCGCGAGTCCACACAGTCTCGTTCAAACGGAACCATAGCTGAGACCACTGCTTTGCCCTCTCCTGGCCCCACCCCACCTCCGCCAGCAAAATTTGTGATTGTTCCAGCAGCATCGAGTGCGACGGCCGGGGGAAATATAACTGTCTCTGTCGAAGCGCAAGACTCATTAAACTCAGTCGTGACGACCTACTCGGGCACAGTAACTCTCAATGCGGGTGGATCTGCTACCGGAGACGGTGTTGTCACACTCTCATCAGGAGTTGGCAGTTTAGTGATTTCAGACACCGTTGCTGAAAGTGTAACTCTGAGTCTAGTCGACTCAGCATCAACAGGCATTACAGTGACGGATACAGACAGCGTGCAATTTATTGCTGGATCTCCCACGCAGCTCGCTATTATTGGAGCCCTCGGGAGTTTTAAAAGTGCATGTTCGCAAGCTGTGCAAATCGTACGTCAAGATAGTCATGGGAATGCAGCAACCAGCGCATCAAGTCTAGGAATTACTCTGAGCGGATTAGGATCTGGAAACTTTTATTCAGACAGTAATTGCTCAGGAGCCACTTCTAACTCGCCAACAATACTTGCCAATCAAAGCTCGGTTACGGTGTATTTCAAAGACGCCTCGGTCGAAAATTTAACGCTTTCTGCGGCTGCCACGTCCCACACTTTAGCTACACGCGCTTTTAGTGTCATAAATCAATTTCAGACCAAAGCCTCCCATACAGTCGTGGGATCCCCAAGTTCAGTAGTAATTGCCGATTATAACAACGATGGCAAACTCGACATCTCCGCAAGTAGTAATTTAAGTTACGAGCTGAGCTTTCTCGCCGGAGATGGATCAGGCGGATTTTCAGCAAAAGTAGATGGCAACTTGGGATCCGAAAATTCAAACCATGTTGCAGCTGACGTTAACCTAGATGGAAAACTCGATACTGTTCTTTCCCAGTTTGGATCAGGCAAAGCTCGAGTTTTACTCGGGACAGGCGCAGGGACATTCCCATTTGCCTCTCCTCCAGCAACTGACTACAACACCTCGTCAGGCGCGTTTGAACCTCACGTCGCTGATATTACAGGCGATGGAAATCCCGATATCCTCATGACCGGCTTTTGGGCCAATAATCTCGCCGTATTACCCAGTACGGGCGTTGGAACTTTCGGAGCCGCAGTCACCTATACAGTAGGAAGTATGCCTGTCCAAATTGAGACTGCGGACTTTGATCGCGATGGAGATCGTGATGTCGTCGTCGTCAATTTCGGAGGCAGCAATATTACTGTGCTCATCAACGATGGTAGTGGAAATCTTTCGACTTCGACAAACTATAGCGTCCAATCTGGTCCAGGCGGAGTCTCGGTGGGAGATTTAAATCATGACGGAAACACCGATATCGTTGTTTCCAATGAAAGCGCGGACTCATTGAGCGTGCTCCTCAATTCCGGCACAGGAACATTTCCTTCAAAGACAGATTACACAACGGCGGATGAGCCTATCTCAAACGTCATGGCCGATTTCAATTTAGACGGTAAGTTAGACATTGCAGTGGTTTCACGTGCAGCCAATAAAGTTGGAATCTTTTATGGTCACGGAGATGGAACATTAGCAAGTACGCCGATCGAGATTACTACCTCTACTGCACCTGAAGATATTCGTGCTGCCGACCTCAATCAAGATGGATACCTCGATCTCGCTGTGGCAGCCAAAAGCGCATCTCAAGTCGATGTATTTCTTTCAAATCCAATCTCCCATACTGCAGCCGTAGAAGCTCGCAGCGAACTAGCATCAAGTACGACACCCGTCGATGTTATCGCTGCAGATTTTGATCAAGATGGAAGCACAGATCTATTGACTGCCTCGAGCGCAGGCGCAGCTTTGCGCTTCCACAAGGGCAACGGAGACGGAACTTTTTCAGCGGGTACTTCAGTGACGACATCATTGATTCCAAGACGTTTAGTATCAGGAGATTTTGACAGCGACGGCAACTTAGACATCGCCGCAACCTATCCAGACAATGACCAATTAGGAATCTTACTCGGAAATGGCGACGGCACCTTTGATGCTTCTGTCGATTATACGACTGGATCCAACCCATACGGTATCACTGCCGGAGACATCGATCGGGACGGTGATCTGGATTTAGTGGTTGCTAACTCTGACTCAAGCGCTGCTTCTGCTACGGATACGGTTTCGATATTTTTGGGAACAGGTTCGGGTACTTTTGCAGCCGCCTCAAGCGCCAACACAGCAAACTCGCCTTATGGCGTGACGCTCGCAGATCTCGATCATGATGGAAAGCTAGATCTTATTGCAGTTGCTGACTCAGGAAACCTAAGCTACTTGCGAGGCAATGGCGACGGAACATTTGCCGCTACGGTAAATACCACGATTGCAGCAGGAGGCAGAGACTTAGTCGCCTCAGATCTGAATCAGGACGGACATCTTGACCTCGCTATTGCGGGAGGGTCATCAAATAAAATCATGATTTTACCAGGGACTGGTACTGGGAGTTTTGGAACGCGGGTAGATGTCACTGCTAATCATCCCGAACGTATCCAAACAGTCGACCTCAATTGGGATGGTCAACTCGATCTGGTCGCGCCTACAGCTGACACCTACGATGGCACACTCGGCTATGCGCTGGGTAATGGCGCCGGTGGTTTTGGAACACTCAACGAAAAGGCAAATATCGGCCCTTCGCTCGGGCTCGCAATCGGTGACTTCAATTTAGATGGCATGATCGACTACGCCACCGTCTCAAGTGCTACATCCAAGCTGAGTATATTCTTAGGACGACCTTAATTCTTCGTCTAAGTTTCGTCTTAGATCTCATTTGCATCCTTCGTTAATCCGAATGATAAAGATCTTAGCTAGGATACGTTCAGAGAATGACTCGATCACCGTATGCAATCCACTGGTTTAGAAGAGACTTAAGAATCGTAGGCAATCCTGCCTTAAAACGAAGTCTAAATACCTTTCAGGGGCGCGTTCTTGGTGTCTTCTGTTTTGATCGAGCATTTTTATCACGCTCGGATTTTTCACATACTCGTTTTGCATTTTTCCTGGAAACCTTGAGTGCACTTCGGGAGGACTTGCGTGAGCAGGGCGGAGATTTACTATTTCTCGATATTGGCCCCCATGACGCTTTTCCAAAGCTCCTTGAACAAATTCGCGACGAGGGTTTTGATCTTCCAAGCTCAATTAGCTTTAACCGCGACTACGAGCCTTTTGCTCTCACTCGTGACGTCCAGATGAGCGAGCTCTTTGAATCTCGCTTTGGGCTCGAAGTTTACACCGATCGAGACCACCTACTCATCGAACCCAATGAACTCACGAAAGAACCCGCACGCAAATCTGAGACGCCGGGGTTCTATCAAGTTTTTACTCCGTTTTCAAAAAAGTGGATCTCGTTGATGGAGAGTTCGGATATTCAAGAACGCATCAAGCATCAAAAACACGCACTCAAAGATTCCACCGCCGCCGGTGGCGGTGTTCGCTTTAGAATGAAATGGAAAGACATCGGTATCAAGAGCAATCAATCCACTGACCTTCTCGATAAATACCTCGCAGAAAGTAAAAAGCGGATTTCCATCAAACTCCCACTTGCCGGACACAAAGCAGCTGTCGCGAAAGTGCTAAGCTTCAAATCAAAAGCACTCACTCAGTATGAAAAAGGTCGCGATATTCCATCACTGAATGGCACGTCGCAAATTTCTATCTATCTCAAGAACGGATCGATCACCGTTCCTCAAGTGATCGCGCTCTTAGGTTTAAATAAGACTCCCAAAAAGGGCTCGTCCCAGTACAAGTATCTTTCGGAGCTCATTTGGCGCGAGTTTTATTATCACATTCTCGCGCACTACCCTTCAGTCGAAAAGGGTGCGTTTAACCGTAAATATCGCTCGATCTCGTGGCAAAACGATGAAAAACTGTTTCGCGCGTGGTGCGAAGGCCGCACAGGTTATCCGATCGTTGATGCGGGCATGCGACAGATGAACGAGACCGGGTGGATGCATAACCGCCTGCGAATGATCGTCGCATCCTTTCTTTGCAAAGATCTATTGATCAATTGGCAAGAAGGCGAACGCTATTTCATGGAAAAGTTACTCGATGGAGATCTCGCCCCCAATAACGGAGGTTGGCAATGGGCTGCCTCAACGGGTTGTGATCCTCAGCCTTTTTTCCGCATCTTTAATCCCACTTCGCAGAGTATGAAATTTGATCCCAAAGGAGAGTATATTCGAAGGTGGGTTCCAGAGCTTGCTCACCTTTCAGCCAAAGAGATCCACGAACCTCACGCAAAAGGTTCTCCAGAGAACCTGAAGTATCCCGNNCGCTTAAGATGTACCGAGGACAGCAGAAAACTTAACGTTTCCTTCTTTGATGATCACTACCGCCAACTCGCAGCCTCTCGAAGCGTTCTTTTTGCTTTTCGTCGAAGTGATCCTGAATGAAAGGCCCGTCTGATCTCTCGATAATTATTGTAGGAATCTGAGATCGCAAATTTGAGCTTCTCCACGACATACATCCCA
>DBAE01000232.1 GCA_002291495.1 Bacteriovoracaceae bacterium UBA1018
TCCATAAATTATCTAAATTTTGTATAATACCTGACCGCACTTCTTCACTGAAGTGCGGTTTTTATTTTATTTCATGAGCACGCATCTCATTATTAATATATTCTTAATTTAGTATCTTGAGATCATCACAACATGAGGTGAGCTATGAAGGATCCAATGCGCAAATGGTTCGTACCCTTGGTTATTCTCGCTGGAAGCAAGTCTTCGCTTTCTCAAGCTGCAGATCTAACTGAGCTATCGCTCGAAGATCTACTGAAGATCGAAGTGACGACTGCTTCAAAAAAAGAAGAGAGTATCGCACTTTCAACAAATGTGGTCTCAGTGATTACGCGGCGTGAAATCGAAGAATCCGGGGCAATCACGCTCTACGATCTAATGAAAAGGGTGCCAGGCTTTTTTCCTTCCCAACAAGCGACATGGAGCTTGCTTACTTCTCGAGGTCTGCCATCCGATAGCAACGATCATTTTTTACTTTTGATCGACGGGCATCCTCAAAATTCAATCGTGGGGCAGGGATATCAACAACAAGATTTAGTGCCTACTTTGGATCAGGTGGAGAGAGTCGAAATTGTTCGCGGACCAGGTTCAGTCATGTGGGGCTCGAGTGCCGCGATGGCTACAATCAACGTGATCACTCGTGATTATATCGCAACTCCGAAGCTGACCGTTCAGGGCCAGTCGGGCCAACGCCTGCAATATGGAAATCTCTTAGGAGGCTTAGGCGATGGTAAAGACGTCAAGGGTATGTACTCTCTGACAGTCTGGGGAGCTGAAGGATATCGTTACAAAGAAAACGGTGAAAATGCAGTAGCGTTTCCGTGGGGTTCGCCTCAGTCAGATGCATGGTTCAATGACTGGCCAGCCTTCAATAAACAGCGTGAAGGATTTGAGCTCTACAGTAAGATTAAGTTTAAGGATGAAACTACGGTCAGCGCACGGATCTTAAAGACCTCATTTAATTATGTTTGGGACGAATGGAATAATACAATTGGCAATCCGAAGCATGAACTTGGAAATCGCCGAGCTTACTTGGATATTAAGAGGACCTTCCGAGTATCCCCAGTTGTGTCCATCGAAGCTAACGTTTATGGCGACTATAATCTCCAAAATCGCGATCCATTAGAGATACGTAATCCAGACTACAAAACATTGATCCAAGACCAAACCAATGAAGAGTTCGCCATTGGTACAGAGCTTCTTAGTACGCTCAACTTGTTTGAAGGAAATACGCTCAAGATTGGTCAACGCTATGTCAGAACTGTCGTCGGGCCCAATCGTGATGCACGCTTAGATCCGACCATTAACATTCCCATCGATACAGGATCGGGAACGACTACGACAAATACTACCTTTAATTACACCCTTCCATATTTTGGAATTGAACCAGGAGTGGACCATGCAGCAGCGGTATACGCTGAAGACTCTCAAACGATTGGCCCGGTGACAGTATTTGTTGGAGGGCGAGTTGATTGGAATAATTATCGGGAAAGAGGCTATCAGATCCTTCCTCGAACAGGGGTCATCTATAGTTTAACTCCGGAGTTAGTAGGTAAGTACACCTACAACACGGGTTACCTTAGACCAAATGCAGTTTCTTCAAAGACGGTGGGAGTTATCGTGGATCCGTCTCGCGGTGGGGCTTTTGATATGACTCGAGTTTCACAATCTGAAAGTGTTCAGTCTCATGATCTTCAGTTCTCTTACACAGGCCGCAAGCATTATGCCGCTTTGACTTTCTTTTATATGAATGTGGATAACTTTATTTCATTTGATGCCAACAATAACCCTCAGGGTTATAAAAACATCGGCAATGCAAATACCCAGGGTATTGAACTTGAGAGTAAGCACTCCCTGACTGACTCAATTTTTGTTTACGAAAATGTTTCCTATGCAAAAGGAAAGATTGAAAACCCAGCTCATCGTGGGGCTCTAACCGATGACGAAGGAGCAACCCTGAACTACCCTCAGCTGATCACCAATCTGGGAATCAACCTGAGTTTACTAAAAGGTCATACGTTAAATTTGAATCAAAGACTCTGGACAGAGATGCGTTACATCAAAGGTCGCGATGAGGCATTATCGACACCTACATACGGCACTCTCGGCCCGCGAGTATATGTTGATCTCAATTATCGGATTGTCGATCTGCTACCTCGTCTAGACACAAATATCTTTGCTTTTAACGTGTTTGATAATCAAGAAAAGATCGGCATGGTGGTCAACAACGGTACCTATCGTCCAGTTGGCCGCACGCTTGGAGTCAAGCTCAGCTATAACTTTTAGGACTGCCCCGGGGTAAACGAGGTACCGCTTTTGCTACGTCCTGGATATGAGCTTAGCAAAAAACTTGATCAGTGGTGCAATCGGGGCTGGGGTTTTAAATGTGGTGCATGAAGCAGGACGTAAACTGATTCCTGAAGCTCCACATGTGGATATTGTGGCGATGCGCGCAATTGCACGAATCCTTGAACATACCGGTTTTGCTAAGCCTTCGGTAGGCACATTGAGAAAAGCTGCCTTAGTTGGCGATCTCGTCTCAAATACCTTTTATTATAGTGTGAGCGTTACCCGACGAAATTCTTCGATCAACAAAGGCTCCTGGAAAAAAGCCGCGCTTTACGGTTTGGCAGCGGGAGTCGGTGCAGTTGTCTTACCTTCTCGAATGGGTTTAGGAGAAGATGGTACACAACGGAGTCCTGTCACTAGCATGCTGACGATCGCATGGTATCTCTCGGGCTCACTCGCTGCGACTGCTGCTTCAAGATCGATGAGTTAAACTTTCTTAAAATGGGCTTTCACTCTGAGATGCTCGGCAGTATAAGAAATGAGTGAACCCACATCAACTTGTACGTCTTGGAGTGGCTTTAATTCTTTGTTCAAATACATCCTGGTCAGCACTTCCTGCCGACGCAAAGAGGATGTTAGATACTTTTCCAGAAAAGAAAGTGACTCTCGACCTGGTTATTAACCGGGGGATGGAAGCTTCTGATACCTTTCGAGCCATTCGAGGAAGCGCTCCTGCGATCGAAGCAAGTCGCCTCGAAGCGCAGTCGATCCTCGATTATCAACTGACTGCTTCAGTTGGTCGCGGTATCAATCAAAATGAGCCTCAAACTCCATTTAACCCAAATAATATAGAGTCCACTGACTTTTCAGTTGGCTTGTCAAAAAGTTTTATTACTGGAACGGGAGCTAATTTTGGTTTTAAACACGGCCGTACTGATATCGGGTTTCCGCTTAATCCGAGCTTCCCGATTGGAGATTATGGCTTCTATGAAACACGCGCCTCATTAGCTCTGACGCAAGATCTATGGCGGAACAGTTTTGGAAAATCCACACGACTCTTGCTTGATGCAGGAGAGGCACAAAGTGATGCCGCTAAACAGAATCTTCTCGAAAGAGTGCAAAACTGGGAAACAGAACTCAGAAGTATTTTTTATCAGACTTGGATTGCTCAGTCCGAAGCTAAGATCGCATCTGANNACGGTCGAAAGACGAAAACGGTTCGTCGAGGTGATCCGCATTAAACTCAATCGAGGGACTGCCGAACGTCCAGATCTGTTGCAAATTCAAAGTGCGGAGCTTCAGTCTAAAGCGCAGGAAGCCCAAAATTTACAAACCCTCTCTGATCGGTGGAGGGGACTAGTTGTGCTTCTTAAACTTCCGGAGGCGTGGATATCGGTTGATCCAAGAGAGATCCCAATGGGACTAGATGATCCCATGGCAAGAGCAGATTCAGCGTGTGAGTCAGCTGCTCAAAATCCCGTTCCGACCACTCGACTCAAAAGAGCTCAGGCACAAGCCCAAGCAGCTCTTAGGTCAGCAGAGTCGGCCAAAGAAGGTATGAAGCCCAGACTTTACTTACAAGGTGAGTTAGCGGGCAACGATATCGATACAGCGCAGAGAAGCAATACCTTTGGCAAAACCTTTGAGTTAGAAAACCCAGCCTGGAATGTGTCCCTTAACTTGAGTATGCCGTTAGGAAACCATGCCGCTGAAGCAACCGCTAGAAATGCTGCAGCTCAAATGCTTCAGGCCGAAGCGATTCAGGATCAAGAACAGTCCAACTTAAAACTCTTCTGGCTCAACTCCTGTGCAGACTTAAAACGGACGCAAGCTTCTTATCGCCTTTTGAAAGAGGCTTTTGAAAACCAACGACAACGCGTCGAACTTGAAGAACAACGATTTCGCCTAGGTCGAAGTACGACACAGTTTGTAATTCAAGCCCAAGATGAAAAAGCGGGCGCCGAGGCCAATCTTATAGGCGCAGAAATATCCAGACGTGTTGCAGCCTGGAATGTCATTCAACTGCATGAGTCCTATCGCACTCGGGTAGAAGACTTGGCAAAGGTCGGATCCCCATGAAAAAAATTATTGAGTTTTTCATTCGCCAAAATCTATTTGGTGATTTGCTTACTTTCAGTGTTATTTTAGTGGGAATCGTCTCTCTGTTTTTGATCCGGAGGGAGATTTTTCCAAACGTTAATTTTGATGTCATTGAAATTTCAACCGTTTTTCCCGGGGCATCACCCGAAGAAGTTGAAAAACTAATCACAAATCCCATCGAACAAGACCTTCAGGAAATTGACGGGATTAAGAAAGTCATATCGGGTTCAACCGATGGACTGAGTCAGATCTACATATTCCTAGACCCGGATCA
>DBAE01000111.1 GCA_002291495.1 Bacteriovoracaceae bacterium UBA1018
GGAGCCGATGAACCAGTCCAACATAGGGTCGCCCGAGGTAGATCCGAAGAAGATCGACCAAGTTGGTATCGCCCGTTTTTTCACCCTGACTGAGTAGACCGGCCGGCTTATTGACGGCCAGGAGGTGCTGATCCTCGAAGAGAATGGGCGGCATATTGGAAGTGAGAGATGAGGAGTTTGACGACAAAACCAAGGGTTTCTCCAGTTCAAAAGAAGTCTTTTATTAAACGTAATGATAGCGTCAATACATAGTCTTAAATCTGCTGAAATACTAGCGGCTTAGGTAGACCTTTTTTTGAGGTTTCACGGTGACACATGTGACTTCTAAGAGGAAACTGTTACAATAAGTAAATATTCTCAATTTAACGGTCCGTAACTGAGGGAGAGAAAATGAAGAAAATCGTATTAAGTTTGGCAGCATTGTCTGCGGTATCTTTTGCACTTCCAGCTTTTTCAAGTGAACCAGTAGCCAAAGCTGCTGCCGGCGCTGAAGCTAAAAAAGCTGAAGATTGTGAGCATTGCCATAAGAACAAAAAAGAGTGCAAATGTGATCACAAAGCTAAGGGTGATAAACACTAAGATTACTTAAGTCGAACTGACTTAACTGAGGCAGGTTCCGTTGGGGACCTGCCTTTTTTTATTGCCTGACGAGTGCTCTTTTTTCTGGAAAGGAGCACTGCATCATATGTTAGCGTTTTTAGCGATGAAAACGTACCAAGATCTTTTGAGACATGTCTTAGATTATGGAACCAAAAAAACAGACCGCACGGGCACGGGTACTCTCAGTGTCTTTGGGTATCAAATGCGGTTTGATCTGAATGAAGGCTTTCCGCTTGTTACGACCAAAAAAGTTCATCTCAAATCCATTGTCCATGAGCTTCTTTGGTTTTTGTCAGGTGAGACCAATATCCGGTATCTCAAAGAAAACGGCGTATCGATTTGGGATGAGTGGGCTGACTCTGAAGGAAACTTGGGTCCTGTTTATGGTGCACAATGGAGATCTTGGATGGGAGCAGATGGTAAAACCATCGATCAAATTTCTCAGGTCATCGATCAGATCAAGACCAATCCGGACTCAAGACGGCTCATTGTCAACGCTTGGAATGTAGCTGAAATTCCAAAGATGGCACTTCCACCTTGTCATGCCTTTTTTCAGTTCTATGTGGCGGACGGTAAGCTCTCTTGCCAGCTCTATCAAAGAAGTGCGGATATCTTTTTAGGAGTGCCTTTTAATATCGCGGGCTATGCACTTCTTACGCAGATGATTGCTCAAGTGACTGATCTGAAGTTGGGTGATTTCGTTCATACCTTGGGTGATGCTCATCTCTATTCCAATCACCTCGAGCAAGCGCAGTTACAGTTGTCACGTGAACCGCGGCCGCTTCCTCAGATGAAGATCAAACGTCCTGTGAATTCGATCTTTGATTTTAAATACGATGACTTTGAACTTGTCGGATACGATCCGCATCCAGGAATTAAAGCTCCTGTGGCAATCTAAAGGCCTAAGGAACGTAGATGATAATTTCGATGATTGCCGCAATGGCAAAAAATCGTGTGATCGGTGGAAGTAATCAGCTTGTCTGGAATATTCCAGAAGATATGAAGTATTTCAGAACCACGACCAAAGGTCATCCAGTCATCATGGGCCGAAAAACCTATGAGTCGATGGGTAAGCCCTTGCCGGGTCGCTTTAATGTGGTCATTACTCGTCAGCGTGATTACAAGCCCGACGGTGTAGCTGTAGTGGGATCACTCGAAGCTGCGATTGAGCTTTGTCGCACTCAGAAGCCTGAAGGTTATGAAGAGACCTTTATTATCGGGGGGGCTCAGATCTATGAACAGGCAATGGATCTTGCCGATCGTATTTACATTACGGTAATTGAAAAAGACTTTGCTGGAGATGCTTATTTTCCGGAATGGGACATTCAAAGGTGGGTGGAGGTCTCGAGCCGACCAGGTATCCCCGGTCAAAATTCAGAACAAGACCCTATTCATTACACTTTCAAAGTTTTGGAGAAGAAGAATGCGAAATAAGACACTGTCGTGGGCAGCTGTATTTGCGTTGAGTGTTTTAATTCCTGATCAGCTGGCACTCGCAGCGGATGCAGTCGTTCTCCCCAGTCGAGTCGAGTTTCATTTCAGTGACGGAGTTGAAGCGAACAAAGACGTTCAGAGCGGACTCAAGAAAAAGAAGTTTAAAATCTATCGCTCTGATCAGGCTGAGGCTGCTTCAAAGATTCAAAGTTTTTTGGCTCAAGACAAATGTCTCAAGGATTTATCTCAAAGCGTTTTGAAAATTCATGAATCTCCAGAACTCCAAAAAGAAATGGTAGCGGTCGCGGCCCGACGTCCAGGTACGACCCATGTCCGTTTTACTTACATGAAGCCTCCAAAGTGTTCCGTCAATGACAGTCCGTCTCTCTGGTACGGCGGTGATTGTGAAGAGAACGATGAGATGACGGATAAGACCTTTGAAAAAACACCGGTCTTATTTCTTGAGCTGACTCAAGTTGGAAAAGGTGAGCCACTCTTAATTCCGTTTAAACCGGATCCAGATCGTGTCAAAGCAGCTGGAAAACGAGTGGGTACAGTCGATATGCGAGTGCCTGGAATTAATACGGAATTTTTCTATGATGAACTCAGATTTGTCAGAGAAGTGAACAAACAGTTCCCTTGTCGACTGGATCCGAAACGGATGGCAGATTACTTGCCAGTGATTGCTGCAGATTTTTTAAAGACGTTGAAGTAGATCGATTCGTTGAATGGTCTTTTCGAAATGCTCATGAAGCATTCGGACTAAAGGACGAATCTGACGAGCTTCGGCAACTTGCAGCTGAATGAAAATATCCCAATCATTTAGAAGATAAGCGTGGAGCTCGTCTTCCATGACCGAAGGATGATAACCGGCTTCCTTGTGTAAATAAGTTGCTATTCGGTCCATTAGGTCAGGATTTGCGTCACCTAGTATGGCCTCGACTTGGGCCCTGTACTGAGGATCAAGGTGGTAGAACGCGTGTGCAATTTCATGACGAAGACTATTCAATTCACCGTCAGTAATTGCCTCATCTGGACCCTCGTTAAAAGTCGCAATGACGTATTGGCCAGATTTTCTTAAATCTTGATAGAGGGATAGGACGCTTTTTTCTCTTTGAGTTATGTATTTAAATGATCCGTCGTAAAATGCTTCGAGATTGCTAATTGGGAAGTTAAAGCCTCGCGCACGTGTGTAGTAGTCAAAACGTCCCGGCTTAAATGCTCTTTTCCATCGAAACCATTCGATGAACTCGTATTGCGGAAAGAATTCACCCTGAAATCTAGGATCTTCATAGTAAGCCTGAAAACGCATGAAAGTCTGGGCCATTTCTTTTTGTTTTTTAAAACGAATAAAGTGGGCGCCAGGAAAAATCTCATAGGCATCAAAATGAGCCGATGGGCGCCGAGGTGCTAGTTCGAGCCTATTTTTTAGAATTTGATAAGAGGGTCGAGTGAGTTCCCAGGCCGAAACAAGCTCTCCACAGTTGGCCCGCGCATTGTGACCAAAACAGAATAAGGTCATTATTAGCGGAAAAATAAGATGCTTGCCCATACGCATACGCAAAGGCCTATCTTAGATGGCAATAAACTTCAAATTAATTGACGAATTTTGTTGCCTAAAGTAGGGTGCCCCGAAAAGGAGGTTCTCATGAGATTCTTATTTCTCTTTTTAAGCCTTTTACCGGCTCATAGTGCGTTTTCTGCAGAACCTAGGTGTGGCCAGTTGAAAGTAGACGGAAAATTCGTTTCTGAACAGAATCTGTATCAGATCGTCGCTCTGACCGAATCCATCCAGGATAAGCTTGAAACTGTTCGAGCGAAAACCGCTGAGGCGGAAAAGAACCATCAAGATCAAGCTTCGATTGATCAGGTAAGTAGTATTTGCGTAAAGGGAAGTGAGCTCCAGTTGTTCCCTGACCTTGTCGTCTCGCCCTCTGGGGGATCTCCTGTGAGAAACCTTCCGGTGCTCTATGTCTATTGGGTGAAGGAACTTTACGGCCGTTAAACTGCACTGACTTATGGCCACTGATTCACAGTGGTTAAACAAAGTCAGTTTATTAATTTCGTTTCTAAAAACAAAAACGCCGAACCTGGCGAGTTTTTCAAACTTCACCGGGTTCGGCGGATAAAGACTCCAAGGCCGACGCTGTCTCTAGTTTGTACTATTGACGGGTCGGCCTTGGTAAATCAAAAGTTAATTAAACACCGAGGAGCTTCATCGCTGTCTTCACGAATTTCTTACGTGAAGCCAAGGATGCGCTTTGGTAGCGTTGAATGACTTCTTGAAGTTCTGAATCCTTCGCAGTCATTGCAACAGCAGAAGCAGCACCTGTCATCCCTTTGAGGATGGCTGGAGTTGCAACCATACGTCCGGATTTAGTCTTTGTAGTTTTAACAAAGCTCTTGAAATCGGAGCGAATGGAGAGGTTTGCAGCTTGAAGATCTTCTACTGGGATTTTTAAGAAGCTGGAAAGTTGTCCAACTTTTTCCCATGGAAGAGGAGCACGGCCGTGTTCAATGTTCGAGATGAACTGAACAGAGCATTGGCAAGCCTTTGCGACATCCGCAAGACCCAAACCTTTTGCTAAACGGTGTTTACGAATCAAATCCCCGAGGGGGCCAAATGAGCGATTGTCGCCTGAGCGACCTTTAGGGCGTCCACGTTTCATATGTGGGATGCTCTAACTTTAAAAAATGACTTTGCCAAGAAATATTTAGCTGTCTGCGTTTAAAAAATAACTTCAAGTAGAAAATAACGACAGGCGTACACTTATTTCGTGATTTTTTTTGTTTCAAGAAGATGTAATGGGGGGCCTCGAAGATCAGAGGTGACCTTAAACCAGGACAATGTCTTCAAAACGTAGTAGCTCATATCGATTTCCCACCAATAAAAACCTTGTTTAACACTACTCATGTAGCAGTGATGATTATTGTGCCAGCCTTCGCCCATCGTAATCAGTGCAAGTACGAAGTTATTCTTGCTTGTATCGGTTGTTTGAAATCGACGGCTCCCAAAAACGTGAGAAAGTGAATTAATGGTAAAGGTTCCGTGCCACAAAAGAACCGTACTGATTAGAAAACCCCAGGCAAAAGTGTTCCATCCACCAATGAGGAAGAGTCCTACACCTAAGAGAATAGGCGGAACCAAGTGGTATTTATTAATCCAAACGAGTTCAGGATATTTGGTGAGATCTCCGATTTGGTCCCACTTGGTCTCGTCATAGTCTGTCGACAGAATCCATCCGACATGCGACCACCAAAATCCACTTTGCACAGGTGAATGAATATCCTGGGGCATGTCTGAGAACTTGTGGTGATGGCGGTGATTTGCTGCCCACCAAAGAACTCCTTTTTGTAAAGACATGCTTCCGATCCAAGCAATGACAAACTGAAAGACACGATTTGTTTTGTAGGACCGATGGGAAAAGTAGCGATGGTATCCTGCTGTAATTCCAAACATGCGCAGAAAGTACATACCAAGGCATAATGCAATTAAAGGAAGTGAGTAATCGATAAAAAATAATGACACCAGAGCTGTTGCGTGAAATGCGAAAAAAGGTATCGACTTGGCTAGATTAATTTTTCGTTTAGCTCCCAGATAAAATAGCTGAGCAGAGTTCACTTTAGGGTTTGATGCGAGGAGTTCCACGGCGAGATTCGATGTCTTCATAAGAGTAGATTGCTCCTTTTTGGACCGAGCGAGTGTAAAACTATTGTAAGAAGGGGGTTTTGTAAGAGTTCTGGATGTACGAAGACGTAGTGTAACGCGCTAACCGCTTAAAGTTTCATGCAAATTGAGATGAGGTGAGAGGGGTCAAGATTTCGACGGGATGAGTTGGTAGATCATTTTTTGATCAAAAGGTTCGAAANNAAATGCTCGAAGAAAAAAAACTGCAGCGGAGGACAATTTGCCCCCTCGCTGCAGTTAGTGATCTCAGCGCTGGCCGCGTGATGCTTCGCCACCCTTACGGCCGATAGATGCCATGTGCTCGCGGTTTTTTGAGACAGCTTGTCCGCCCTTGCGTCCAATTTCAGCCATATGCTGCTTATTACGGGACACGGCTAACCCACCTTTTCTAGCGACTTCTTGGCGAGTTTTAGGATCCATTGCTGCCGTTCCACGAGCGCCAGTTCGTTTACGCTCTATCGGTCGGCCTTCTGGAGTTGATTCGGTTTGTTGACCTTGTGCTCCAGATGTATTCTGAGTGTTCACGTTGTTCTCTTGTTTTTCATCCACGCCTGGATTGTTATTCGACATAATTCCTCCCTGGAATCCGCGTCTGTTTGTGCTTGTCACTCATCGGTTACAATACAGGCTGCAAGGGTAATTCCAACTCGGTTGGCGCCACTTGTTAGACCTAAAAGGCTTTGGCCCAAGATTTGATACATAATCGTTGCTTATTGAACGGATCTTCAATCGGAGGATGTATGAGTACTGCTAAAGTTAAGATTACAACTGAGAACCCTGAACTTGCGGACCGCTTTAATCGCGTATTAGGAGAAACTGTCGAAGCGATTGAGGAAGCGGGTATAAGATATGCGTTCATTGGCGGTATTGCGTCACATGGACTGGGCCGCCCAAGATCGACCCACGATATTGATATTTTTGTCCCACCAGAAGAAGCAGAGCTGACCTTGCGTGCCTTAGCAAAAAAAGGGTTTAGGACCGAAAAAACAGATCCATCTTGGCTCTATAAAGGTTTTAAAGAAAATATTCTTGTCGACGTTATTTTTAAATCCAAGGGTGAAATCTATCTAGATACCGAAATGTATCAACGAGTAATTACTGCGCCGTTTCACGGACGTCAGCTTCGATTTGTTTCACCTGAAGACTTAGTCATCATCAAGGCTCTCGCGCACAGTGAGCTTACTCCAGGACATTGGCACGACGCTTTAGCACTTTTGTCACATGCTACAATTGACTGGGAGTATTTGATTAAGCGGGCGCAAAAGAAAGCTCCACGCCGTGTCTTGAGCCTTTTGATTTATGCCCAATCAGCAGATATTTTTGTTCCAAAAAATGGAATAGATCAGCTGTACATGTGCGTCTTTGGTGATGCACTTCCTCATTATCCAGGCAAACAGCCCCAAGTAACGATGACGCCATTAGCTTCTGCCTCAAGACCGCAACTTCAGGTCGTGGGTGATCGCCAGCTCGACTATGCTGTGGCAAAACTACGTGAAGCCTTAGCTGAAGATCCAAGAACCAACGAACTCGATATTCAGATCGAACAGTCAGACGGTAAATTTTTACTTCGTGGAGAAGTACAAACTGACATTCGAAAAGATTCCGTGATGAAAATTGCGCAAGAACTCTTTCCCGACTTCAGGATTGAAAATCAGATTCGGGTCTGTAATTTTGCCGAGCCAGTAGAGACCGAGGAAGTCAAGTGATTCGAATAGCAGCAGTCGGTGATGTTCACTATGGCGTAGAAGGTCGCAAACAAATGCGTTCCTTCTTTGAGTCTCTTGAGGGAAGAGCGGATGCATTGTTTATTACGGGTGACTTGACTCAATCAGGAAGGGTCGAAGAAGCTCAGGCACTTGCAAACGATCTTCGAGGACTGCCAGTTCCTGTTGTTTCTATTTTAGGGAATCATGATTATCATTCGGATCAACAGAATGAAATTCATCAAGTGCTCCGCGAAGCGGGAGTGCTTTCGCTCGAGGGCGAGTCTACTGTTTTTGAAGTGCGTGGCCAAAGTGTAGGTGTGTACGGAATTAAGGGCTTTGGTGGCGGATTTGGGGGGGCCTGTGTGACAGATTTTGGTGAGCCTGAAACCAAGGCATTTGCACGGCACGCACATCAGCAGGCTGCACTTCTTAAACAAGGTTTAATGAATTTACGCACGGACTATCGTTTTGTCCTTCTCCATTATTCACCCATTGAAGATACGCTCCTGGGCGAACGTCGTGAGATCTATCCATTTTTAGGAAGTTATCTTTTAGCAGAAGCCATTGATGCTGCGGGTGCAGACGGAGTGTTTCATGGTCACGCTCACTTAGGAACCGAACGAGGTGCCACTAAAAAAGGTATACCTGTAAGAAATGTCGCACAGATGGTAATTCGTCATGCGTACAATGTTTATTCGTTCGAACGTGGCATGAACATGCCCAGTCAAAAAAGTGAAGCAGCTCAACTCTTTTTGTGATACGACCATCTTCTGATGGCAGAAGAGTATTACGTTTTGGATCCAGAGCACTGTGATCCTGCGCGCTTAAAAAAAGAACGTGAAAAAGCTCGCAAACTCAAAAAGACTCAGTGGTGGCTAACTCTGCTTAATCGCGGAATTTGTCATTACTGTCAGAATAAATTTCGGCCCAATCAATTGACGATGGATCATGTGGTTCCGCTCGCTCGAGGGGGAACAAGTACGCAAGGAAATATCGTTCCTGCTTGTCGCGCTTGCAATCAAGATAAGAAACTTGAAACTCCGGCAGAAAAACTTTTACGAGAAGAGAAACTGAAATGAGTGATCGACTGGTCTCTGGATGGGGTGATGATGAAACTCGGTATTTTTTTGAACTGACCCCAGATCGAGTACTAGAAGCGGTTGAGTCTGCGGGTTTTCGCTGTACAGGGCGTTGTATGGCTTTAAATAGTTTTGAAAATCGTGTCTATGACGTCGAACTTGAAACAGACGAAGAGCCAACGACGGTTCAGGGTCGGCTCCAAAATCGAAAAGTGGTTAAGTTCTATCGCCCCGGACGATGGACGGCTGAACAGATTTTAGAAGAGCATCAGTTTTTGGCAGATCTTGTAGAGGCTGAGATTCCGGCTATTGCGCCTTTGCAGTTTCCAGATGGTGGCACTCTTAAAAAAACTCCTGAAGGTGGAATTTGGTACACGATCTTTCCGAAGGTTGGAGGGCGAGCACCTGATGAACTTTCTTCCCAACAACATCAAACCATTGGCCGACTCCTCGCGCGCATTCATAATGTCGGTTCTACTCGTGTCGCTTCAAATCGAGTAAAGATTCATCCAAGTACTTACGGTCTCTCAAATCTACAATTTCTTAAAGAAGGCGGCTGGCTGCCACTTGAATTTGAGTCTCGCTATCGCCAAGCCGTAGAATCGATCTGCCAAATTTCAGCCCCTTGGTTTGAAGCGGCTAAAACCCACCGCCTTCATGGTGACTGCCACTTAGGAAATCTGCTCTGGGGAGATTCAGGTGCCTTCTTTTTAGATTTTGATGACATGGTCACTGGACCCGCAGTTCAAGATCTTTGGCTTTTGCTTCCTGAGCGATCTCGTGAGAGCCTAGAAGAGATTTTGGAAGGCTACTCTGAGATGCGTGATTTTGATCGCCGTACTTTGCGATTAATTGAGCCATTGAGAGCATTGAGATTTGTGCATTACACCGCATGGATTGCGAGACGGTGGCAAGATCCAGCATTTCCAAAGGCATTTCCTCATTTTAATACTCATCGGTATTGGAGTGACGAGACGGACGACTTAGAAAAACAACTTCGACTGGTGCAGGAGAGCGCAAGTTTTGGAACTGAGTAGAGTAAAAGGGATTGCGGGGTGGGTGAAATGGAGCATGACGCTTCTCATCTTAACCGCAGGAGTACAATTAACGGGGGAGTTTATTGGCGAAGCTNNGATCCGATATCAGAGCTCATCGAGCGAAGCCGTGAGGGAGAGCCTAACTTAGCTTTTTGTAGCGTCTGGAATCCTGAGTTCGCATTTCGTGGTAATCAGTGTTGCGCCAAAGCACAGCCTCGTTTCATTAGCCGAAAGGGAAAAGGACGAAGTCGCCGCAAAGCTAACTGGTGCGCCCCTCATCGAGTTAAGTCTTCCTATTGTGATGAGATGACAGATGATCAAAGAGCCTATGTCGAAGATGCAAAGAGCGGCAAGTTAGGTGATCTGCTAAAATTAATCACTGTTGAAATGGGCAAAAAAGGCGAACAAGCTTTTTGTAGTGTTAACAACGGTTTTTTAGCCTACGGGCGACGAGTGATTCCGACTCGAGATAATCGAGTACAGCTCCGTACACCGGATCGATGCGTCGATTTTGGGACAGATGGCATGGTCGGAATGATCGAGTGGTTGGGACGACAAATTTCTACAACCTATGCCGAGCCACAATATT
>DBAE01000105.1 GCA_002291495.1 Bacteriovoracaceae bacterium UBA1018
GTTCTAACTTGTCTAGCGATTATGAGACGCTCAAAAATGTTAGCGGCACTTGTGTTAGGGATTGCAACTCACTTGATCTTAGATGGAGTTGGAGACCACTTCCACGCCATGGAGCGAGTTACCCAAGAGCCTTCATCGACTATGCTAGCGTTACTCTTTCCATTTTATGAGGCTCGATTTGCGGTCATTCCATTTAGAAATGCTTCAGGACATTTCTTATCGTTTTTGACTNNGACTTTTATGTGACCGAGCTTTTGGGCATTTCGCTCTTAGGTTGGGACTACTGGAAAAACACCCACAAAAGAGAGATTCTCCAAGACGTTCAAAACAGGCGCTTTCAATTTCGGCTCCTGCGAAAAAAACAGAGAGAAGAGCGCTTGGCCGCGCGAAAACGTCCGTAGTTGATCGTAACTCTGCTAATGCGTGTAGCGAATTAACTTAGCAAAAATCCAAAGCGGCCCTACTAACACATGAGTGAGATTGGTAAAGAACGCGGGCGATTTTTTCTCGTATTTATAGTGGCCGACAAATTGGATAATCCAACCCAAAACAAAAAACGTCCAAAGTACCGGAGTAGGCATCGCACGGCCTAAAAAGTACATACCAATCGCAAACAAACCGAACGGCAATGCGATCTTCCAATCGAGGGTTAGGTACCAAAGAGTCGACAAGAGGAGAAGCAAAGTCCCTCCGTCAAGCCTCAAGATCTCTGAACCTGTTAGTCCGTTACCACCAATGACAATAGCAGAGAGCAGCCCTAGTAAGGTGACTGTGATCATCGGGATACCGAGATAGTGGCAAATCTTATTGCCAGGGGTCCTATGATAGCTTGCATAGTCGGCAAAATAATTAGCCAATCTCTTAGGGAGCACTCGGGCAGAAAGAGTAGTCATGTGGATAGTTTCACCCCAAAACCAGTAAAAAGGCAATCTGCAGGCCGTTAAATCCCATTTGCCAGCCAGGTGCGGCACAGGCATCATAAAAGTATGTCCCCTAAACAGATTCAACTCAAAAAAGGCGAGTTTCTTTTTCGTGAAGGCGACTCATCCAATGCAATGTACCTGATCAAACGAGGAACGCTCTCCATCCGAAAAGGAAAAGAGGCGAAGACCGTAGAAGTTTCCAAGGTATTTGAGCGTGAGATTTTGGGAGAGATGTCCTTTTTTGACCGTCAACCGCGCAGCGCGTCTGCCAAAGCGATCAGTGACGTCATAGCTGTGGAAATCACATTTGACTCGCTCGATAAGATCTACAACGAAATCCCGAGCTACATGAAAACTATCATGGCTGCTATGGCCGAACGCTTACGCAAGGCTAACGAAATGATTCGAAAACTCCAAAAAGAACTCGGGGATACGGACGCAATCCAAGAAGATGAGCAGGAAGAATCCTTGGCTTCAGCGCTTGAAAAGATCCTAGCTGATGATTCTCCTATCGTGGATGGCGACAAGAAAGAATAGGCCCTCTTACTGCAGCCGATGACAGGGCATCAAATCTGCATTTCATCCGGGTATGAAAGAGCAATTTGAGAAAAAACTAGAAGACGAAGCCGTTCGAAACATAGAACTCTCTTTGAAAGCCGGGGCTCCAAACAATCCTGAAGAAATCCACGAGCAGGAAGAAGAAAAGCCGGAAGAATTTCCTCCTGCAGATCAGGAACAGCCTGAGATGAAACTTGAGGATAAAGTTAAGAGTTCGGACAAAGAGAATAAAGAAGTAGCTTAGAAATTCTGTTTCAAGGACTTTTTGGCACCAGCAAGTCATCAGTCGTGGAGAGCCATGTAAAACTTTAGTTATACATGGCAGAAATTGCGTGCACCATCTACTGGTAACAAAACGCACTTCTGATTTCGAAAGTAACCCACGCGGAACGCGCAAAATCCGCTTGGACGTAAGAAGCCAAAGCTTCCATCACTGTTTTTACCACAATAGATAATTACAAGGATCGTCTAAGATTTCGATCAAGCTGTTGTCGGGTTTGTGCGGCGCAATCTTAAGGGATGCTGCGATCGGTGTTTTGGTAATCTCATGCAAGCGATTATACTGCTTAAGCGCTTCTGGTGTTTTTCCACGTCGGAAGAGCTCGTCCTTACAGGCTTTCAAAAACTGCCCGAATACACGGTGATCAAGTTCAAAATAATAGGCTGACTCTGCATCGATAAAAACGTACTTAACAAGATCTGCCATCGCTTCAGAATTATTTTCATTCGCTAGATCGATCCACCTTTTAAGACTTCCGTACTTAGCTTGTACTTCATAAATCTTCTTAAGCTCGGCCGCAAAGAGCTTTCCTCGCTTTACTCTTTCCTCATCCATCATTTTGCCGATCAGACCCATATTTCTATGAATAACTAACTGAATCTTTCCGTTGTCATTGAGCTTACCAATATCCTTAAGCACATTGTGATACTGGCGCTGATGTTCGACCTTCTCCAAAAGTGGATTATACTTTTCCAAGCTCTTTTTGGTGATTAGCTCCTGATGATAGAGATATGGATTAGCATCGATTAACTGGACGGTTTCAGCATACGGCGGATATTGTACGAGTCCCTCAGATACTGATATCGGATCTAGATTTCTTCCAACTGCTTTTGCAAATATATACAACTGATTCGAGGTCTTAAATTCAGTGACCCAGTCAAAAGCTCGAGCAAACCCAGTGACATCTCCATCTCTAAAAACATTCTTTACCAGCAATATGGCGACAGCTCTTTGTCGTAACTGAACATCAAGGCGATCCAATTTTCTCCATACTTTCGGAGAGTAAAATTTTTGTTCAATCACCTGAATAATTAAATTTGCTGCTTCGGGGGTAGTTACTTTGTTTGCAATTATGGGGATCAGATCACGCGTAAATTCTTCCTTCTTTCCAATTGTCCTAATCAGTCGATGTTGATCTTCTGTGTAGTTTCCCAAAATTCTAATTTCTTCTTGAGTAGGCTTTTCACTCCAAAACCGAGTATTAATCCATGCGGACTCGACTTTCTCTTGTATGTTCATTTCTTTGAAAAACTCTATAACCTTTGTCAGCTGTACAATCTGATCACGCGCATTGGAGAGCGCCTGAAATTGATCTTTTGTGCCACGAGATTTATCGGGATGATAAATGACCGCTAATCTTTTAAATTGCTTATTGACGGTTTCGAGATCTGCATCATTTGGCACGCCAAGGATTTCGTAAGGATCTTCGGACTTAAAGTTAGGCTCAGTGAAGGGTTGGGCACTGGCCATTTGGGTCAGGATTAGAAATGCGAAAATACTCATCCAAGTACGAGACATAGGAAGTTTACAAATTATCATAGCCGGTAAGCGAAAGTACATCTTTCGAGACCGTCAATTCATTGTCAGTATCTCAGAGGCAATTCGTAGTTCATAAGCCATCTTAAGAAGACGAGCATAAAGGGCGATACGTAAAGGCAATGCCCTTGGGATGGAATGCCTTGAATAAATTGGCAGTTATATCAGCATTATTTAGCCTCTGGATAATGCCGGTGGCGTCGCGTGCAAACGCTCATCCCGTCAGTGCTCAGCACGTCTTACAAGTTTTGGAAACGGCACGCTCTCCGGCCGTTTCGAGATATGATCAGTACCAGGCTGCCAAATTTGCACTTCGATACCTGAGAACTCACACTGCTGGTCAGATGGAGGTACTGGATGACAAAGAGCTACTAAACTCGATTATAAAAAATCCAACACTGCTCACTCGCTTGGAGCTCAAAAAGACTAAAGGTNNGGTCGCCACCGAACTATCATCACTGATTAAACAAATGGCCGTCGGACAGGACCTGAATTCGTGCGGAACTTCAGGCTCACTCACCCGTGAGGTACTAGGAGGAATGGCGCGCTACAAACCATGCCTAGAGGGACAATACAACTATCAAGTCATCACTCTCGGTCAGAAGAAAGAAGAACGAATTGCTCTTCCAAATTACCTCTACTCAGACAATCTGGATGCCCTTATCACCGTTGCAGGTGCCGCTGGACATTACTCCATCGACGAAATAGGAAAACAGAATCATTTTGTTCCAACACCAGACTTAATCCGAAAAACTAATCCCACTGTCAAAACTGATCAGGAGGTCTTCGATATTGCCTCTATGGCTGACATGGTTGGTGATACTTACTTGCGAGCCGTACAAGGCTCAATACGAAACAAAATTTCTCTACTCTACCGATATGGCAAAATTAAGGACTGGGAAAGTGCGGTAAAGAAGATTGATTCTGATCTCGTGAATGAATGCAAGCACTGCAGCGCAGGTCAAAAAGTCGAGCTAGGAAACCGGGTTAAAAATATCCTAAGGCGAGATATCGGTGCGGGTGATTCTGCATATCGATCTCCATCTACGGCCGCAGAACGACTTTGCGGATCTCTGCGTAACCTTTCTTATCCCTTCGATGGCGAACCTGAAGAAAAGAATGCATCCATCGCTGCTAAACATTCAAGTCATATGATCAATACTGCGAGTGGCGGCGGATCCCAGGCGAGTACTGCTAATTATAAACTCAAAGCGCTCGAGGAGAAAAGACAGTCCATCCTAGGTACGATCGCACACGGCAGTTCAGATGGTTTACTAGTCCTAACCGAGTCTCTCACGGAATTGAATAAGCAAAAACCTGGAAACATTCGATTGAAATGCACTGAAAAATCGAAACGTGAAGACGAATCCTTAATCAGATATGCAATCGAAGAAGGAATAAAGAAGACCGACGAATTTTCGGATGAACTTCACTATGCCGTTTCAGGCAGAGCATCGACGCGGGAAGAGCTTAGTAAAGAGTTAACCTCGCTTCTAAAACTCGCGCCTCAATCCGTAGGTGAAGGTTTGCAATCCAATACCGACATGCGTACTTGGGTTTGCAATGGAATCAAAAAGATCGAGGAAGAAAAACTAAATGACAAGCGCATGGATCAGCTCATGCTCTGGGGTTCGATGATCGCTGGAGGCGGGCTGACGCTAACCGGTTTTGGCGCCCCGTTTGGTTCTACGATCATGTATACGTCCCTAGC
>DBAE01000193.1 GCA_002291495.1 Bacteriovoracaceae bacterium UBA1018
GGGTTTACCTCGATACTTTCGCGCCTGTACGTGCTCTGGAGCATCTTGAACCACTAACATCCGCCGATCAGACTTGGCGTCGTGGGCGAGGGAATGATTGATCTTGTAAGGGAGAGAGAGCGTTAGAAGAGATGGGCGCGCGATACTACTACTCGAGCTAGAGTCAGAGATAGGCTCACTCCGCACAATCGCGCGGTAGATCTTATGGATCTTTCGCGATTTCCAAATACCGCTTAATTCCTCATAACTCTGCTGAGTCTTGGCAAACACCAAAAGGCCACTCGTTTGATTATCAAGGCGATGAACAATTCCTGCCTCTAAACCTCCGCGACCCACGTCCTTCAATGTAGGAAGGTAGGCAAGAGCTGCACTCACGGCATTATTCGTGTCTTGAGAGGAATGAGGAACGGATGGGACTCCCGAGCGCTTATTAAAGACTAGAATGCGATCATCTTCGTAGACGATGGGAAGAAAACACTCTGAGCTCGGGCTCGCGATCTGCGTGATTTTGAGCTCCTCGGGATCAAAGTTTTTAATCTCAACTCGGTGTTGGCCAGGAGGTAATAAATACGAAGCTTCAATTGCGCGCCCCCGGTAAAGAATGCGACCGTCTTTAAACCACTCTTTGAGACGAGCGCGCGAAAGTTCAGGAGTTTGGCGTTTTAACTCTTCGAGTATGACCTGATCTGCACGTGAGGCCTGACTTACATTGAGATTGACACTAGTAGGCGGGTTGGCCACAGAGAGTTCCGGATGTTGGGTTCGTATTAGGCTCAAGATGAGCACTTCTATTGAACTTGTTAGCATCGGAACTAGTGGATGACAAGCCGGTCCACACCTTAACAGAGTTACCGCAACATCCTTGAGTTGGTGTTAACCCACTCTTAGATTTGCTACCGCCATTATCGTAGGTAACGGCACATTCATAACTCGAGTCAGAGGCTAATGCGTTTTCAACATCGCCTGGGGGGGCTAAGAGAGGGAAACTCCCAATCGTGTTTTCACCCACCACAGTACGATCGCAGGTTTGATTTGAGCAGGTCGCACAATTTGAACCGACTGAATTACCTCCGCTACAACCAAATGAGCTCTGAGGAAAAACATCAACAGACAGATCACTTGGATGTAAAGCTACGCCGCGTGGAATTGCAGGGTTGCCATTACATACTCCAGCGCCGCCGCCAGTTGTATCGTAATTAGAGCCAATCTTGTCTGCGAGCGAAGTTGCAGTACAAGCTGAGCTGACCGAATTTTTCACGACGTGAGATGTAAATGGAACCACTTTGCCTGGATATTTCTGGTCTGTTTTTCTCTTAATATCAAGACTCGTTACGTTGGAGTTTTGAGAAGGATAAGCCTCAGCACACCAAGCTACATTTCCAGTGGTTGGGTTTTTCGAAAAGTGAAGTGGTGGATCTTTCACGATCGTCGATTGAGGAGCACAAGCCAAAAAGTCTGTGTCTTCTTCATAGTGAGGCGCCCAGGCCTTGACGGGTCGGATGTACATGTTCTTCATTTTTGCAACGGGACTGCCTCTAAATACGGTTCCAAGCGAGATGATATCTCGATCAGCATTCACTAATGGCATGACTGCCGCGCAAGATTCGCCGGTTTTGTCATAGTTTGGAAATTGGATGCCATCGACGTTTTTTCCGTCCCAACGAGAGTTATTTGTTCCTAAATAACGAGGAGGAGCCTTCGTGCTATCAACATAGTCTGCATCTACTTCAGTAGGTAAGTAAGTGACACCCGACTTATCAAAATATGAAAAAGGACAAGGTTTTGGGCCTCTCATTGTATAAGGCTTATCTGGATTTGCACCTGGGCCGGAGTAAGCTACTGGACGGTCTAGGACATAGATCACGTCCAGGTTTTGAGATTTATCGAGTAGAAACTTCCCATCCGCTTCGTACAGCGGTGGGTACATGGCGATATATCTTCTGAGGCGATAAGTGGTTTTGATTCCAGACGGAGTTGTAATCTTAGGACATGAACCATCTGAATTAGGTTTAGCTGCAAAACCTAAACATCCGCGGAGTACTCCATTGGTGTCTCCAGGAGGTATATGAGTTGAACTTGAACCACAACCCGACTCGACAGAAGTTGGGTCACCATCGCCAATGCCGAGCTTAGTGTAGGCTTCGACTCCGACGTTGTATTCAGGTGACGGATTAAGTGCGAGTGAAAAGCTAGCATCGAGTGGGTAATAAGTTGTGTAGGTACCCGAATTATTGTTTGCGTTGAGAGTCTCTTTAACGAGAGGACATTTAAACTTAGTATTCTCGGCGTTAATAGAGCCTCGTTCACTGCTTCGAACATAAAGATTGTGGTAATAGGACTGATTGGTGACTACCGCTGGCGGTGTGCCTTCGCAGCCAGAACCGCCGATACCGCCTGATCCATCAGCACCAGCCTTCGAAATACAGAACTTAGATGCCATCAAGAGAGGAACTTGCGCTCCTGCGCCACCATCATCACTTGGGTTAGTCTGAATAGGTTTTGCAGTGTAAACGCCTGAACCACGCTTATTTTGCTCAAAACATGAGTATCGAAAAATATCCGTAAATGATTTGCCTTCTTGATCTTGGAAATCATCTGTATTTGAAGTGCCTTTAGTATAAAGAAATCCAACCGTATCAAATACAGAACCATTACCATTTGCTGGCAATACTTTCACCCGGATCTCTGTGCCGTTTTCGATCTCAGTGCTATAAACAGACGGTGCATTACNNTGCATTACAAGTCACCACGCTTGACTGAACCGATAAAACAGAACTTTTTGCGGATCGAGTCAGCTGAACCGTATTGCTTCCGGTTTCGTTTCTCTCAATCCAAGAATATTCACATGAACAGGGTAGGCTGCTCACAGAATTTTGAGCAACGGAACAATAAGTACTAATCGGGGAAGGATTAGTTGCTTTAAAAAATACTGTAGTCACCAAATTGGATCCGCCAGTTGGTGCAGCGATCTTGACGTTTGATATCGCNNATCGTTAGCCGAATCATCCGTGGCAGTATTTTTGCTCTTTCCTGCCTTAGCGTTGAAGTTGGAATTTGTGCAAGCGCTAAGTACAAATGAAAGGAGCACGACGTAAGTCATCGGCGCAATCCCTTTCGAGATCTTCGATGTAGATTTGGATTTTAGAGTTACGTGCCACATAGTCTTATCCATTATTAAGGTCCATTAGTTGGTTGAATTGCACATACGGGGAAGGAGACAACACGACCGTCTCCGACTTCACCGTCACCATTGTTTCCTACGTCATGAAATTTTACGCCGTACTTGATCATCTTCGAAGACGAACAGTCGCCAGGTCCCATAGGAGCCGCAGGATTGCCAGATTTACAGTCGTCTTTGGTGTAAAATCTAAACGGAGTATAGAAGAATGTCTTCGAATCGTTATTTTTAAAGTCTTTTGCGTGAATATCTGGCGGAGTTACGACAAAGACATAATCATAACGCGAGATATTCTTATCAATAGTTTGTTTAATCGGAGTGTCGTCATACGGCACTGGGGCAGCTACGCCGATATTAGTCGCAGTAGTTGTTCCTACACATAGATTAAGGAAGTCTTGCACATTGAGTTTTGTACAACTGACATCTGGATATCGATTACTCTTATGTCTCCAGATATCGGAGCCAGCTGCAAAGTCGCTACTAATTGTACCCGAACCTAAGGTCGGAGTAGCACACGAAACTAAAGAGTACTTTTGTTGAATCACGCCTAAGCCAAAAACGCGATCTGCTAAATGGGCTGGGTTAGTTGTATCTGGACTTGGCCTTGGAGTCGCGCCTGGATTAGTTCTAGGATCAGACCCTTGATCTGCACAATCTGGAAAGATCGTTCTACGATCGCCTGCCGCAAGCCCGTCGTACCAAACGCCTGGGTTACAAGCCACAGACTCGATACCTTCTTGGATCTTAGCGCTATAGAGGTATTTTCGATCTTCAAGAGATGCGCGGAATAGCCAAACTTTTACCCACTTAAATCCGGCAGGGATATTAGTCTTATCTGAAGGGCAATCTTCTCCACCCAAATTATTAGGCACTGGTGCCACGCCATATCCAACTGGAGGAGCGCAAGTCTCGTCCGTGTCCGAGCAATTTGAAACCGAGTTAGTGCTCGGTCCAATATAGGCGTTAACCGGGAAACTAAAGCTACCGGCAGGCTTTCGGGCGAGATAAAAAGTTGAGCGGTCAAAGGCAGGATTAGCTACGGGATAAATCTTATTACCATTTGGGATCCCGTTATCTTCAACGCTATAGAGCGAGATATCAAAACCTTCTTTAGGGTCGTTCGGAGTAGTAGGGCAAACCCAGCCGACTCCGTCCTGAACGTCTGCACGAAGGTTAATGTAATTTTTCATCGCCCCAGCGATATTACCGCTGTAAAAGTTGAGCGGGTAAGTGATTCTCGGATCCTCTGACTGGATAGGGTCATAGATCGAAGTATGAAAGAGGTAAGGTATCGTGAGTGAGTCTCTACACTGATAGCGCTTAATTGAATTAAATGCAGTCACGTCGGCTGTATTCAAAGATGAACCGCCTGTTGTGAAATTAAAACTCAGTTCGTTGGAGTATGAATCCGAGTTCGTCAAATAGACTTTAACAGTAAGATTTGTAATATTCGAAGGAAGCGCGCTGTATGAACAGCGAATCATGTTCTCTTCACGATGGGTGGTTTCTGACTCGTACACCTCTTCAACGCCAGCAGAGGTCTTATACTCAAACTTACAGCGACAGGTACTTGGACCAGCGCCTTCTTGGCTAACTCCATCAGTGCTCGTGCAGTATTGGCCAATAGATCCCTGTCCATCTCCGATAATGTCCAGTTCTGAAGTAGGATTCTTGGCCGATTTAACAACCTGAGTGATCACTAATAGCGCACCGTCTGAATCGATCACTGGACCGTTGTCGTTAGTGACGTTGCTTCTAGATTTGATCTTTTTAGGAGAAACTTTGTTCGTGCAGGCAGAAAGTGAAAGGGCAAGCGTACACATCGCAAGTGTAGCCACAGTGCTTAATCGTAGAGATAGATTATGATTAAGAATGAATCCCCTGATGCTTAACACTAAGATTTCCCCCAAGAGTATATCGCTGCAAAGTATATGCGATGCGAAACTGAAACCTTAATAATCCTGTGAGCACCTAGAGTTGCACCGAGAGTGACACTGAGATCCGAGATCCAGTTTGTGCCCAAATTTGTCATTAACGCATAGAGTTTCACACTAGACTTATCGGAAAATACGACAAAACCTTTGATATTAATGCTTTATAATTTCAAGTTTCTACCGCTGAATCTTTTTACAGTGTTTTATTTAAAGGCAGTTTAAATATCTATTATCTTAGGGATTTTTTGATCAATCGAGATACTTAACTGTGTCATTTGTAACCCAGGCGAACTATTGAAGCTTCAATTATGATTGCAGATCCCGAGTGGCGTTCGATTCTGATGCGATCGACATCTGGGTGCGCACTCAATGGAATAATAATCTGATCTTCACGAACCCCGCCGGTAGGTGGAGCTAAGATCTGAAGAGTTTCCACAATGCGAGGAAATTGGTTCGTATTGAAGAAGTTCATATGGCGCGGCTGAACTTCAGATTGAATCTGATCCNNCCCGCTTTTAATGAGATGAATTTTGATTTGTGCACTTTCACTTTCAGAAAAGTAGCTTCCATCAGGTTTTTGTTGTTCAGAACCAATCGGGACATAAGTGACATGCAATAAGACATTTTCGTTAGGTCCAAGTTGGTCGCGATTCAGGTCGATATAGGCGCCTCCAGCATAGAGTTTCTGGGTAGCTGGATTACCAATCATCGGGCCAGCCTTTGAGCAGTGATTATCCATCATGGTGTAATAGCCCGAGTTATATCCCGTGCTAGGGATATAGACACTCGTCGCGTGTGCAAGGCCTGTTTCAGGTGGTTTTTGGGACTCAATACTTTTTGCGTTTCCGAAAATGGTTTTAGGTTCCCAAAAATAACAAGGGGTAGATGCTACCAGAGGCACATCTTTTGGGCGAGTTGCATTGCTTAAGATCCGTTTCCCCGTCCAAACCTCAGGGATTGTAGACTGCGCTCCAGTCGAGTCCTCGATAGTCGCTTCTAATAAGGTGCCGTTAATACTATATCCGCCTACAACAATGAGTTGTTGATTTCGGCTATCGTAACCCATCGAATGTCCATAGCGTGGAGTAGGCGCAGGTGGGAAGTTTGTCACTCCTACACCAGGCAAACAAGCTGGAATTGCACTCCAAGCGCCATTTCTTTGATCAGCAGTTGTACCTGAAAGGGAGGCTTTAGACGGAGGTGTGTATTCATACACTTCACTACTAATGATTCGTGCACCAACAGTATTATTGGTGACAGTATCCGTAGCGAGGGCACCAGATGAAGTAATGCCTCCGTAAAGAAGGATGAGATCTGAAACTGGGTCGTATGCTCCTGCTCCCATAAATGAGGCAAGCGTGGATGCGCCCGTCGATTTCTTCAACCATCGGCCCACGTAATCTGCATTTGGACTGCTCGAGTCCGGGTTTTGAATGTCATCAAAAGCATCGCAACTCGCGTCGTCTTCTAAGAGGACTGGAGGAGATTTTCGATTGTCATACAGTGGAGCGGGTTTCTCCCCAGTTGTTCCCGAACAAAATTTATAGACGTTTGCTAGAGTATGATATTTTCCATCCTTGAGTCTTCCGCCAAACAAAAAGACCTCTGGGATTTTGAGCTTCTTACCTTTATTGAGATTCCGAGTCACCATCACAGCTCCGGATAGAGCTGGTGGGCTGAGAGCTGATAGCTNNATTTTCAGCATCGTAGGATTGCCTGATATCCCACTCTGAAGTGAGACTTGCACGTGATCCTCGGTAACCTTTCCCTAACAGCTGCGTACGCTGCCATGTGTTCGTGTCGTAGTCATACATGTAGGTATCGCCTAAGGTGGGAGCGACATAGTGGCGTGTACCCTGAAGAGGATTATGAAGCGCGGTCTGGCCTCCAAATAAGATGGCGCGATAAGCCTTTCCTCCGCCGTTTGCATACTCGTACTCCAGCGCTGTCATCGACGCCAAGTGACGAGGAGGAAAACCATCGACTCTTTGCCAGTGACCCTTACCGCCATTTGCAGTAGGATCAAACATCCAGCGATCTCCTAGGACGTTCAGCCCATCGGAAGTTCCACCTTCCATAAAAATTCCAAACGAACATGGAGCAGTTGACGTACAAGTAGCAGGGTAAATATTTACTCCGGGATCAACGTTGTTGTAATTAACTTCGACCATTCGGTGAGAACGACGTGCTTGCGGACAATCCGGATAGCAACTAATATCGGCTAGCTTTTTCCACGTAAACGAACAAGTCCCTGCAGTGCAGTCTCCTGCAACACTGAGTTCGTAGGTATCAGCAATTGAGGCAGTTAAGCCTTGACTTTGATAACCCCCAAAAAGATAAAATTTGTGCGTAATGTGGCTGTAAACCAACTGAGAATTAGTGACTTTTGGTCCCGATGTTGTTGGCGTTATTGGCCCAAGCCAAGTAGGTACTCCGCCACCATTATGCAAAACATAGAGCTCGTCTGGCATGATCGCTTGAGCAGGAGCACTCATTCCACCCACGGCGACAATGATCACATTATTGGAGCCATCTAAACCACGTGCGGCGGCCATTCCGGCCTTGTTTGGGCCGGTGCCTGAGATCGACAACGCATTAACTAAAGTATCTTTATCTAACGTGGTACCTAAGGAGTAATAAACACCAGGATTGGATACAGGAAANNTGCCGTCCAACATAAAATCACGGCACTTTGAGCCACCAAAATAAGCAATCTCGTTCAGCGCTTTGTTAAAGCCTTGAACTGCATTTGCACCACCATACCATGGGACGACGTGCGGTGCCGCACCTTCGGCAATCTCATCCCAAGAGATCGGAGTCATATTATATCCAGAGGTGTTATTTGTACGCGCAATGAAGTCGCCGGTTTTTAGAGTATTATTTAAGTTGTCATATCGACGTGAAAAGGCGAGACGTCCGCCCTGAGTATGGCCATTATTTTTAGCGGTATTATAGCTAAATCCACCGACCACCATCATGTAACCTGCAAAACCATCAAACCCGGATACGAAACCAAAGTTAAATGGCTGATCTTGTGTTGGCGCAGGAGTAGGTGGTGGTGTAGGTACTGGCGTACCATAAGGGATCGAGAGCAAGCTTGAAGAGGAGTAATAATTGCTCATGAGTTGAGTGTGATAGCTATCTACGTAATGCACGAGTTGATTAGCCGCGGGTGCAGGATTAGTGTGATCACTGACATCGACCCATTCTGGTCCAAACGTCGGATTAAACTTGTGAGTAGACTTATAGACGCTACCGATGCCGTTGGTTCCGCCTACAGTGACGATTCGATCTGTAAGATCCACGCGGGATGCGTCGACAGCTCCTGTCGTCGACATTTCTTTGAGCGATACTCGGGGTACAGCTGCATAACCAAACAGTGCTCGAGCTCCAACCGCTTTGCTTAAGTTCACGACGGGTCCTGGTGAAGCAACTGGTCCTAAGTCATTTAAATTTGAAATTGCCGCTGAAGAAAACGAAGTCGAACTTTGTTTTGTCCAAGTCTGAGACTTAACATCATAAATCCAGGTATCGACGNNGCGTTTCATCGTCCACAGAGAAAACCGAAGACCCACCAAAAACAAGCACTTTTGCAGTGCCTTCACTATAGGCTGCAGCTGCGCCTGAAGCTCCGATAGGTCGCGTTTCAGATGCATCCTTAGTCAAATTAGCCCAACTGGATATAGGTCGTTGAACTGGACCATCAAGGCCTGGCGCAAGTTCTGAGCCCGCCGCTGATGCCGGAAGAGTCTCTACACCGAGCGAATAAACTTCATATCCACACGCATTGATACTCGCGCCGCTTACACCAGCAGGTCCGCAACTCACAGAGGTGCCTGCTGAGTTTGCTGTTTGTAACCCGCCCATTAACAATAACGTACCACCGAGAGAAGTGGGCACGCCTGCAATTGCGCCGTAATCAAACGTTGCACAGCTCGAGGGAGGTGCCACTAAACTATTGCTGCCGTATGAACAAGAATAAGCGGCGTTAGCAGAGACGTTTGCATTTGAATCAGTTAAATCGACAGAAACATTTTTAATAAAATTTGGTTTATACGTCATTGACGGAGAAAGT
>DBAE01000255.1 GCA_002291495.1 Bacteriovoracaceae bacterium UBA1018
GCTGGTAAATCTACACTGATTCGGACCCTAGCCGAACAACTCAAGGCTCGGGGAGCCCAGGTGACTTTAACTCGCGAACCCGGTGGTAGCGAGGTAGCCGAAAAGATTCGATCTCTGATTCTTGATCACCCCATGGATGCCTATACTGAGCTTTTCCTCTATGAAGCCGCGCGAGCTGAGCACCTTGCTAAAACCGTCATGCCCGCGCTTGAAAGTGGGACGATCCTTCTCTGTGATCGTTTTACGGACTCCTCTCTTGCCTATCAGGGATTTGCTCGAGGACTCCCTTGGGACAAAGTCAAAGCCCTGAATAAGATTGCAACCCGAGGCCTCAAACCTGATCTCACAGTACTCGTAGATATCGACCCAGCCGTTGGACTCGAACGCACACAAAAACGAGGAGCTGATCAAAGCAATCGCTTTGAAGCCGAAGGGGTCGAATTTCAGAAAAAAGTGAGACAAGGTTTCCTTAAAGCCCGCAAAGAAGATCCCAAGCGTTGGCTAACACTCAAAGCAGGCACTGCTTCTGCTGAAGATCTGGCGGCTCAGGTTATTAAAAAACTTCGCTCTCACAAGAAAGTGAAGGCGCTGTCGTGGTGAAGTCTAAAAAAGAAACACCTGCTGCTCCTAAGTCAGCTTACCTCCCTCTTTCTCCAAAAGTATTGGAGCATCATCGCGATACAGTTTTAAAAGCGATGAATCAGTGGAAACAACAAGATCACGTTCCGCCCGTTCTACTCCTGACTGGTCCGGCAGGTGTCGGAAAAAGAGCACTGGTTCATTTCATTGCCCAAACCTTGCTTTGCGAACGAGCAGGCTTTACACAAAGCAATTCAAGCGACGAACAAGAAATTTCGCTTTTTGGGGACACGGAAACTCAAAGCCCTGCTCCATCTGTATCGAGCGGAGCTGCACAAGCTGGTTCGACCGATGTTATGCCTTGCGGAGAATGTCCGAGTTGCCAAAGGGCGCTCAGCGGCAACTGGATTGACTTTAATGAGATCAACTCCGAAGGTGATGAAGGATCATCGCTCAAAATTGATCAGTTTCGGGCGTTGAAGAACNNCGTTCAAGCCGCAAATTCACTGCTGAAAATTCTAGAAGAACCACCTCCTAACTGGATTTTTTTTCTGACAGCGACTGACGCATCCAATTTGTTACCGACGATTGTATCTCGTTGCCAAGCTCTACGGATCAAACCTTTTTCTAATGCTGTTATTGAAGGTCTCATGAAAGATGCTGGTGTGCCCCAGGATCGTATCGCCATTTGCGCTCGACTCTCCCAAGGAGCCTTGGATCAAGGGCTGCGTTTGGCTNNTTTCTAAACACACCTGCTCGAGAGCTCAATGCCATCATGGATTGGGCTACGTCCTCCCCTGATCAATTTGACTTGGTCTGCGATCAGATGGAGCAAATACTCGCCGATCTCATCGAATGGAGCTTACACCCGCAGAGCTACGTCTGGAATAACTTGGATGGTCGCGCTGCTTTACAAAAGCACGTTGCGCACTTGAGTAAAAAACTGGGTTCCTTGGATGCCGCCAAAGACTTTTGGATTGGCCGTTCTGAGCGACTTTTTCAACTCAGNNCCCTAGCACCACTCAACCGAAAACTTTTGATTCAAGATGCTTTTATGCCCTGGTTGGAAACCGATTAATCGCACATGATTCAGGTGACATCTCTGGGTAAAAATTTTAACGACGAATGGATCTTTAGAAACGTCGGTTTCACGGTACCAGCGGAGTCATCAGCAGTCGTGCTCGGTACGTCTGGCTCCGGTAAAACACTCTTACTCAAAATGATTTCTGGTTTAATGGCTCCAGATGAAGGAACCGTCCGAGTTGGGACTTCAAACGTCGGAATGCTTTTTCAAAGAAACGCACTCTTTGATTCTTTTACAGTTTTAGAAAACCTCCTTTTTCCTCTGAAGGAAAGATCCGGACTCATCGGCAAGCCTGCTTTAGAAAAAGCTCATCGCTATCTCGAAGCCGTTGGCCTTAAGGGAACTGATCATCAATATCCCAATGAACTCTCGGGCGGCATGCAGAAGCGCCTAGGAATCGCGCGCGCGCTGATCGTTGATCCGCAAGTCATTCTCTATGATGAACCCACCGCTGGGCTTGATCCGATTACTTCAAAACTCATTGCGGAATTGATCCAAACTCTACGACGTGAAAATAAGAGCACTCTTTTGACCATTACTAATGATGTCAATCGTGCATACCAGTTGGGGGACCGCATCTATCTTCTGGCTCAAGGTGGACTCATCGATGGCGGAACTCCTACAGAAGTGCGCGCAACTCAAGACCCTGTGATTAAGCAATTTATCTATGGACTCAGAGAGGGACCACTCACCTCATGAGCATCCGATTTGAACAAGTCAGTAAAGCCTTTGGTCCAAAACAAATCTTGGATCAAATCTCTTTTGAGATCAAAAAGGGCGAGATCGTTTTCATCTTAGGTAAAAGCGGAATGGGAAAGTCTGTCACCCTTAAACACATCATCGGTGTGCTTAAACCCGATCATGGCCAAGTTTGGGTTGAGAACGACGAAGTAACAGCGCTCGGCCCGAAAGAGCTTTTTAGGATTCGTAGAAAATGCGGCATGGTTTTTCAGCAGCCCGCTCTCCTAGATTCACTCACCATTTTTGAAAACGTCGCATTTGGACTTCGCTCGACTCAGTTTCAAACGACGCTTGGGCGTGTACTTTCCGAGGACGAAATCAGGGAACGAGTCTGTGAGAAGCTAAAATTGGTTCATCTCTCTGACGATATCTTGGAGCGTTACCCACAAGAGATCTCCTACGGGATGCAAAAGCGCGTGTCGCTCGCACGTACGCTTGCACCCTCACCTGAGTACCTGCTCTTTGACGAACCCACAACAGGCCTTGACCCGATCACAACCCAAGCAATTAATGATTTGATCTTAGAACTCTCTCAAAAGCTCCAGGTAACGAGCGTCGTCGTCTCACACGACATGGCGTGTGCACTTCAAATCGCTGATCGCATCTTGGTCTTAGATCAAGCTCAGATCTTAGCGCTAGGAAATGTGCAGGAGATTCGAGCCTCCCGTGAGCCCCTAGTTCAAGCATTCTTAGAAGAAACTCTTGATCGTGAAAAAAGTGAGCAAGGGCGCTTATGAAATTTTTTAGAGAGCTCGGCGCGATCTTCATTTTTGCAGGAACGGTCTTTAAGACCTTGATGCGAACAAAAGGAAACAGAAAAGCGATCTTTGATCACATGGCATCCGTTTGCTTCAGGACACTATCCACTGTGATCTTTGCAGGTGTGTTTGTCGGCGCAATCCTCACACTCCAATTTAATCAGATGCTGGCCCAATATGATGCGCAGATCTTTTTAGGTGGGTTGAACACCTCCGCTGTTGTGCGTGAAGTAGGACCGCTGATCATCTCGTTTCTACTTGCCGGCAAGATTGGTGCGTTTACGGCCGCGGAACTTGGAACCATGCGAGTGACCGAGCAGATCGATGCGATCGAAGCACTGGGTACAGATTCAGTTCAATACCTCGTTGTTCCGCGCTATATCGCGATTGTGCTCTCGAGTGTGGTGCTACTTGTGATCGGACTCATTGTCAGCGTCGCGGGTGCGATGTTAGTGGCGTCAGTTTTCTGTGGGATTAACCCTCTGCAATTTGCTCAGAGCATCCCACGCTTCACCAATTCCTGGACTCTATTTTCTGGGTTGTTTAAGTCTACGGTCTATAGCTTTATTGTGGCGTCAGTCTCTTGTTATCAGGGCTTTCATGCAAGCGGTGGCGCGCGAGGTGTTGGCCGAGCAGTGACCGCAGCAGCCAACCTCACTAACTTTTACATCGCGATAGCTAACTTTTTTACGAGTGAGCTTCTTAATTCTTTGCATGAGCTTGGAACTTCGATTGGGAGGTGGATCTCATGATCGAAGTCGCTAAGCTCTATGGGTTGACTCTCTCAAGACTCTTTCGTTGGCCTTGGCGCTGGAATGAAATCCTGCAAGCCACTGTGCAGATAGGTATCGAAAGCCTGCCGATCATCGTGACCTCCACCGCGTTTGCGGGATTTGTGATGACCACAGAGATCGCCTGGCACATGGATGAAGCTCTTCACACCATCACGATGGTTCCAGGATTTACGGGACAGTTTATTATCCGTGAGATTGGAATCGCGATCCCGGTACTTCTGCTGGTAGCTAAAGTTGGCGCATCCACTACTGCAGAAGTGGGCACCATGAAAGTCACTGAACAAATCGACGCTTTAAAATTGCTGGGCATCGATCCTATTAGTTATCTTGTCTTTCCGCGCTTCATCGCGTGCATTTTGTCGGTGGTCGCACTCACGTTTATCTCAATCGGGGTGACGCTCGTCTGCGCGATGGCAGTAGCTGTATTTAAGTATGGCTTTTCGGTGATGGAATACATCAACGCGCTCAGACCCTTTCTAAAGATGAGTGATCTTGGAGGCGCTTTAATCA
>DBAE01000207.1:0-17018 GCA_002291495.1 Bacteriovoracaceae bacterium UBA1018
GAGCTACGTTTTCATCACTTGCACTCGATGATGCATCCCCAGTGACTGCTGTCCAACTTGGAGATCCAATTACTCAAAAACGAGCCGCAGACTTTTTGCTCGAAGCTCGAGAGATGGGACTCTACCGTGCGCTGACTGACAATGGTGCGGGTGGTTTGTCATCCTCAGTCGGGGAGATGGCCCGTTTATCGGGTGGCGCTCGAATGGATGTATCACAAGCTAAGACCAAGTATCCCGGGCTAAAACCTTATGAATTGGTGGTCAGCGAGTCGCAAGAACGAATGACGATCGCAGTGCCGCCTGAAAATCTCGAGTCATTTGTTTCACTCGCTGAACGCCGAGGTGTTGAGGTGAGTGCGCTAGGACCATTTACGGACTCAGGTCAATTTGAGATTTATTATGGTGAGCAAAAAGTGGCCTCGCTTAGTCTAGACTTTTTGCATGAAGGCTGCCCTAAGCTAAAACTTCAGGGTGAGTGGCGGGGCCGCATGACTCCTAAAGTTCCAGCCGATGCTCCGGAGCTTGGAGCCTTTGAGAGTAAAGGAGCTCAAGCTCTCGCTTCTTTGCTCAGTCATCCAAATATTGCCTCAAAGGAATGGATGATCAGACAATACGATCATGAAGTTCAAGGAACTTCGGTCATCAAACCCCTGCACACGGTCGGCGTGGGATCACAAAATGCTGTGAGTGGACCGAACGACGGGGGAGTCTTAAAACCTAAGGTAAACTCATCAGCCGGGATCACTGTGGCGTGCGGAATTAATCCTAAGCTATCGGATGTGGATCCCTATCTGATGGCCCAGTCTGCAGTTGATGAGGCCGTAAGAAATGCACTTTGCGTAGGTGCGGACTTTGGTACGGAAGAAAGTGTTTTTGCCTTGGTCGATAACTTTTGTTGGCCTGATCCAGTGGGTGACCCAGCTAAAACGGCCGCGTTAGTTCGAGCTTGTTACGGGATGCAAAAAGCCGCACTTGAGCTTGGGACTCCTTTCGTGTCTGGCAAAGACAGCATGAAAAATGATTTCCGGGGAAAGATGGGTTCACAAGAGGTGAAGATTTCTGTTCCACCCACTTTGCTGGTAACGGCTGTCGCAAAAGTAACTGCCATCCAAAAAGCAAAAAGCGCCGACTTTAAGAGAATCGGAGATGTGATCTATCTTTTAGGATCGGATGATGGGCTCAACCGATTGGGGCTTTTCGGTTCGCAACTCCATACCTTGAGAAAAATACCAACCGAAGCCCGAGTCGGCGAACCCGACTGGGAGCTGGCTAAGAACCTCTATTCATGGCTTGGGCGCTCCAAAGGAAAAGAACAAAACAAAGTATCGTCGCTCCATGACATCTCTGAAGGAGGTTTGCTCACGGCTGTTAGTGAGTCGCTTTTTGCTCGTGGTTATGGCGCTCTCATACAGATACCTGCGACTCTGGAAGGCTTGGGTCTTTGGGAGTTTTGTTACGGTGAGGGCTTTCATAGTTTCATCGCTTCATGTGCTGAAAATGAAAGCACCACTTTAGAAGCAGAATGGATTGCTTACGGCATCCCATACTTAAAATTAGGTCAAGTCACGGCCTCCGGACAGCTTGAGGTCCAGTCGTCCAGCGGCAGTTGGAGTGTTGAGACCTCTAAGCTCAGAGCTCTTTGGAAAAAGGAAGGATACTGGGAATGAGTATAAAAAAACCTCGCGCCCTAGTGGTCACTGGTGATGGCATTAACTGTGAAGTTGAAACTTCTCAGGCTTTTCAATTAGCGGGATTCGAAACTGAAATTAGGCACCTCAATGATTTGATTTTGGAACGAATTCCTGAGGATTCACTTTTTCCGCGCTACTCAGTGATTGCATTTCCAGGTGGATTTTCGTTTGGAGATGATCTGACGAGCGGAAAAGTTCTCGCTCTGAAAATTCGGTATGGACTCGGATGGGATCTCAATAAATACGCCGAGCGCGGTGGTCTGGTGATTGGGATCTGTAATGGATTTCAAGCGCTCATTCGCCTTGGGGTCTTTAGTCGAGATATTTCGATCACACATAATGCTAACGGAAAGTTTATCGATACTTGGGTGAAGGTAAGCCCGATTGGACCCACTTGCCTCTGGTTAAAAGGGGTCGGGACCATGGACTTGCCGATTCGTCACGGTGAAGGCCGGCTCGTGATCAGTACCGCGAGGAGAGTCGAGGTTCTCAGTAAACTGGATCGAAAGGGCATGACCTGCCTCAAGTACGAAGGTGATGGCAATGGTCCAAATGGGAGCGATCANNTCGCGGGTCTTTGTGATTCGACGGGACGCATCTTTGGTTTGATGCCGCATCCTGAGGCGTTTGTCCGCTGGACTTCTCATCCGGAGTGGACTCTCACTCCTGCTCGAGCGAGTGCTCCAGGACAAGGCTTAGTGATGTTTGAAAATGCATATCAGGAGGCTCTCCGTGTCCTATAACGAGAAAACCGATTCAAAACTAAAAATCAGAAGAGCGCTTNNATTGTAGAGCTTGCGCAAGCCATGGCCAAATCCGGAACAGAAATCGTCGCCACGGGGCGAACCGCTGAAGTTCTGAAACAGGGTGGGCTCTCCATAATTCCGATCGAAAAAGTCTCAGGTAGTCCCGAAGCTTTTCAGGGACGAATGAAGACTTTGTCGTTTCCAGTTTGTAGCGGGATCCTCTATCGAAGAGGGGATGCTCTGGATGAGAAAGATCTCAAAACACTTTCGATCCAGGCTATTGATTGCGTCGTAGTTAATTTTTATCCTTTTGAGAAAGCAGCCGAAAAGAAAGATATTTCCCAAAAAGAACTGATTGATGAAATCGATATTGGCGGACCCACGCTAGTTCGAGCTGCTGCAAAAAATTCACCTGAGGTTTTGGTTCTCACCGATCCAGCTCAGTATCCAGAAGTGATTTCACAACTGAATCAAAGCGGATCCGTAGCTCATGAAATTGTAAATACATGTGCACAAGAGGCTTGGGAAAAGATCTTGGCCTACGATCAAGCGATTGCCAATCGATTGGGTAAGAAAAAAAGTTTAAGTTTAAGATACGGGGAAAATCCCCATCAGTCTGCCACCTTGGTATTTGATGAGAACAGTCCGATCGCCTGGCCTAAATCTCAGGATGAAGCCCTGACGGGCGCCGAGCTTTCTTATAATAATATCTGGGATCTCAGTTCGGCGTATGCGTTAGCAAGTGACCTTCATTTGATGGGAAAAGATCATCAGGGTGTAGTCATCGTGAAGCACAATAATCCTTGCGGGGTGTCACTGGTTCCGCCAACTGTGGGAGCGAGTGCTCAGCTCCTGGCTCTGAAGCAAGCTTGGGAAGGTGATCCAGTATCCGCCTTTGGTGGTGTGCTCGCATTTACCCATCCGATCCAAGATGAAACTGCTCAGTGGTTGTCCGAGAGATTTGTTGAACTCGTGGCTGCTCCGGGCCTCGCTCGTGAAAGCACGGCTCTAAAAATACTCGTAGCTCGTCGAAAAAATCTGAAGGCCGTTGCCATTCGACGACTTGGCGAAATGCCTAAGACATCGACCCTGTCTATTCCAGGAGGTCAGCTCATACAGACCACGGATGTGGGGCTCGATGAGCAATTCAAATCGGTGACTGAGAAACAATGGACGGCGGACAAAACACCTCTTGCTCGTTTTGGGATTGCTGTCACTCGAGCTCTCAAATCTAACGCCATCGCTTTAGTCAGAACTACTGCACAGGGATCATTCCAACTGGTTGGAGCTGGACAAGGGCAACCCAATCGGATCGAAGCACTTGAGAAACTTGCAATCCCTCGAGCCAAAGAATGTCTAAAAACTACTGGCGGAAGTCTCGCAGATTGCGTCATGATCAGTGATGCATTTTTCCCATTTCGGGATACTGTAGATACGGCAGCGCAGGCAGGTATTCGTTGGATTGTGCAGCCAGGTGGAAGTATCAAAGATGCAGAGAGTGTTCAGGCTTGTAATGAAGCCGGCGTAGCGATGGTCTTCACGGGTACGCGTCATTTCAAACATTAAAAGGGGCAGGCAAGATGGCTAAACTGGATTATGCTCAGGCGGGAGTCGATCGCGACGCAGCCGACCGACTTGTGAAACGTATTTCTGAGATGACCAGATCAACTCTCAACAAGAACGTAAAAGCCTCCGTGGGAGGTTACGCTTCTCTTTATGAACTCGATAGTAAGCGATGGCTTGCTGCTTCGACCGACGGAGTTGGAACAAAACTGAAACTTGCCTTTCACCTCAATGAGCATCGCACAGTAGGAATTGATCTCGTTGCGATGTCGGTCAATGACCTGCTTTGTGTCGGAGCTACGCCGCTTTTTTTCCTAGATTACTTTGCTACAAGTAAACTTAACTTGGCAGTCGCGGAACAGGTGATCCAGGGCATTGTGGAGGGTTGCAACCAATCGGGATGTGCGCTTGTAGGAGGCGAAACGGCCGAGATGCCTGATTTATATTCAGCAGGCGAGTATGACTTAGCCGGATTTGCGGTAGGCACCTTATCTCCCAAAAAAGCGCTCCCTATCAAAGACATTCGATCCGGGGATATCTTGATCGGTATTGGATCTTCCGGGTGCCATAGCAACGGATATAGTTTGTTGCGAAAATTACTCGAAAAAGAAACGAACGAGCCGCATATTTATGAACAACGCGCTCGAGAGCTTCTGACTCCAACCAAGATTTACGCTAAGTCGCTTGCTGATCTCATCGAAGACCAAGCCATCAAGGGACTGGCCCACATTACAGGTTCTGGATTTTTGAATATTCCGCGCATTTCAGAACAAGTCAGCTACGAAATACAAATGCCGCCTGCTCAAGAAGTCCCAAAGATTTACAATTGGGTGCGTGAAAAAAGTGGACTTTCACTGGACGAACTATGTCAAACGTTTAACATGGGCATAGGGATGGTAGCGGTCGTGAATGCTAAGAAGGCGTCTGCCGTGATGACCCATCTCAGAAAAGTAGGAGAGAAAGTCTGGCAAATCGGGGAAGTGGTTACCCGAGTATCCGGCAAAGGTTCTCAACTCTTCGTACGCGAAGATGCCGGCCCGTCGCTCACCTTGGACTACTGATCAGTTGAATAGTGATTTCGAAAAATGGTTTTGACCTATGGGTTTTAGGGAACATTTCTCTAATCGAGTTTTTAATACTTTGCGACCTAAGACCTGGATTTGTGTCGGGCAGGGCTTTGCACGCGAAGATATTAAAGAATACCTTCTCGAGCAAAAACTGGGTTTCACTAAAGACGTAGTCGTTAATGTCCAGATTCTTTGCATTAAACTTCTAGGACCCGAAATCATCCCAGATACAAAACGTATTCTTACTCCCTTGGCTCGTCAGGAGATTCTTAGACTACTCCTTGCCGATGCTCGGCTCAATCAGCGAATGCCTGAGCTCAAGCGCCTGAGACGCCAGACTGGCTTTTACAAAAGACTCGATCGTGCGATGCAGTCGGGTCGAATGGCCTTTGCACACTCTGAAGAACAACGTGTCTATTCCGAACGCTTAGAAAAAAATTCCGGAATTAATCCGATTCGCGCTGAAGTAGAGCTCATGTCGATTGCCTATGAAGCTTGGCTTGAGTCGGAGTCTCTTTGGGATCCGCCCCTTCTCATGAGAAAAGCGATTGAGAGACTCGACAGCTTAGAGCCTGTGCAGGGATTGCCTGAAGAGCTCCTCTACTTTACTGCGGTAACGTCTGAGAGTCTCGAGGATCAGTTTTGGGACAGTCTATCGAGACATGTCTCGGTCGTACCTATTAGGCCGCAACAAGTTTCAGCTGATCTGTTGCCTGGCGAATCGACGGGTGTGTCCACGATCCCTCTCGAACAGTGGCATACACTCGATGATGCGGCCGAATCCTTGGCAGATCGCCTTGCAGACATTTTGATTAAAGAGGGCACCCTTTCTCATCACTCTGTATTGATGCCGGATATCCCTCAAGTTCGAAGGACGATTAAACGAGCATTCTATGCGCGTGGATTGTCATTTTCAGATCCCAGAGATCCGACCCGACTCAGGTGGGAAGAGTCTTTAAAATGGGCTCTCTTGCCACTTGAAATGGTCACCAAGAATTTTGAACGACCCAAAGTCGTTTCTTATATTCGTTCACTTCAAAATGACATGACCGAATACTCGGTGACTTTCAAAGAAGAGTTTCCGGGATTTATCCGAGAAATTAATGAAAGAGGGATCCGTCACGGACTTCACTCCTACGCGGGCGGAAAGTTAGCTCTCGTTCATGAACGGCTCGAAGAAATATCGAAACGCTTTTCTGGACGAAAAACGCTTTTAGACTTGGGTAAGGCCCATCTTGAGCATCTGAGCCAAATGTTATCTCGACAACCCATCGAACGATCTCAAAGTTTGCATTGGCTTTTGGCATTTTTCGAACAGGTCTGGTCTCAATTTGTTCAAGACATGAAACTCATCGGGAGTGGAGATCTTCAGGCCCCGCCTCTTTATTGGTTTGAGCGATTGACTGCAAGACTCGATGAAGCGTCCCCACCGGTTGAGCGTTTTAAGAATAAGAACGGCGTGCAACTTTACCGCCTGGGACAAGTTCCTATTGTTTCACCCAAACATCTTTGGTGTTTTGGACTTTCGGCAAGGTGGCTCAACGGGGATGGTAGCGGAGATTATTGGTACTCTGAAAGAGAAAGAGAAATCCTAGGGGGGGAATTTTCCGTTCGTTCAGCTCCTAAGGTGAGAGCCGAACGCCTGGCTCAGCTTCAATGCTGGCTTAAGGGAAAAGGCGATGTACGAATCTTAGACGCCGATTATGACTGGGATGGAAGAGAGCGCGATACTCTTATTCCTCTTTTTAAAGTGCTAAATCTACAAGTCGAGATCGAAAAACGCGGTGCCCATTCAAGGTGGTTACCGAGTCATCGTGCTGTGCGACCCGTTTCAGCGCTCTCTTTTCAATTGCCTAGCCTAGGAGATCTCGGTCGAAGAGAGATCCGCGCTACTGAGATCGATCGTTACAGCCGATGTGAGTTTCAGGGACTCGCTGCTGGCCGATGGAAGCTCTGGGATACGCGAGAGCCGGATACCGATCTCTGGCCAGATATCCGTGGTAATATTTTGCACGCGGCCGTGAAGATCTTGCTTGAGTCACGGGACGATGAAGGCAGATTTTCTAAACTTCCTTCTGAGGCGCTCGCCGAAGCGTGGATCCTAAAAAAACCTGTGGGCCTCTTACAAGGAGAGCGACTCGCACGATACACTCAGAAACGCCTGATTGCGACGCTTGAGACCTTTTGTGAAAAAGAGCGCGAATATGTGCTTCGATCTAAAGCGCGCGTGATGAGTCTTGAAGGTCCACAACTTAGACTCCAGTTAGGCAGATACGACATGATCGGGATCCCAGATCGAATTGACTCTCATCCGCAGGGTCTCTTTGTTATGGATTATAAAACGTCCACTTCTTTGCCGTCTGGGCAGGAGATGGTGGATCTCGGGTATCGAATGCAGCTGCCATTTTATGCGCTAGCCGCCCAGAAGCAGCTGAGAAAACCTGCTGCTGGCGTGCAATTTATCGAGCTTTCCAAAAAAGGTGGAAGAGGACATGGGATCTTTTTCAAAAATCTCAATGGTAAAGAACCAGGCAAGCTGACAAACACTCGCTCTAAGCTCAATGTGATTGAGCGAGAGGCTACTGAAGTCTGGTCTCAATGTGAGCAGCAACTTTTTATCCAGGCGGATCGTTATTACGCAGGTCACTTTACGATCAAACCTAAAAAAGAAACCGAATGCCGATCGTGTGCATTCAGAGATCTTTGCGGACAAAGACGGCTATCTGGCGATGAGTTAGGTGGATCAGGCTCAGATAATGAGGCAATGGGATGAGTGATCTAAACTCTGCACTTGCGAGACTATCCGAAGAGCAACGACGAGTGGTCGAGTCGTGGGGGCAGGGTATGGCCGTACTTGCGGGTGCAGGTTCAGGTAAAACGACTACTCTCGTGACTAAATGTGCAGAGCTCATACGGATCAAGCCTGAAGCGAGGTTTGCAGCAGTTTCGTTTACTGAAAAATCTGCCAGAGATTTAAAAAACAAGCTCTCGGCCCGTGATGGTCTAGCTGACCTGAGCCGCCATTGGGTGATGACCATCCATGGATTGTGCGGCTCAATCATTAAGGAGTACCCACGCGAAGCGGGCTTTGATGGTGAAGAGGCGATGCTGACTGAGGCAGAATCCGAGATCATCTGGGAACGAGCTATCGAAAGCCTCTGGTTTGAAGAGTTGCCTGATGATGTTTTTCAGGCGCTCGAACTTCTTTTGGAGCGTGAAACTCGAACGGCCTTGGTAGGGCTACTTAAAAGATTGCGTGAGCTCAATTCTTTTGGTGTGCTTCATTATCTTAATACACCCGAGTCGAAGCCACTTCAGATCTTGGGCGGATACGTACTGGAAAGATACGAGAGGCTCAAAAAAAGAAGAGGTGCGGTAGACTTCAATGATCTTGAGCGTGGTGCTGATCGAGCCCTCGAGTACCCAGAAGTTCGAGCTGATTATCAGAAACGATTTGACCTCGTTTTAGTCGATGAATTTCAAGACACTAATCCACTTCAAGCGAAGATCATTCTACGTTTTGTAAAACCAGAGGCGTCCAACCTCTGCGTGGTGGGCGATCCGAAACAGTCCATCTATCGATTTCGTGATGCGGACGTCAGTGTATTTGAAGATTTTTGCCGACAGTTGCCAGTGCGAATATCATTAACCGCAAATTATCGAAGTCGACCTGGGATTATCGAGTTTACTAATCAGCTCTGTGCCCCTGCATTTTTGGCGTCCGAAATGCATTACGAACCACTCCAAGCCAAGCGTGAAGTGAATCCAGATTACGATCCTATCGTTCGACTCGATATTGAAGATCCAACTGAACTCGGCAAGTGGTTAAGATCAGAAGTCGATCGAGGTGTGCCGCTCAATCACTTCGCGCTTTTACTCAGAAAGATCCGCGGAAACGAAAAATGGTTAAAAGCATTTACACTGGCCGGGATTCCAATTGCTGTGGAGAGCGGAGGCCTCTTTTGGGATGATCCACGTGTTCGCGAACTCACTTCATTTTTGAAATGGTGGAGTAATCCAGGAAATGAACTTTCTGGGGCGGTTTTTTTGCGGGCACCCTGGGTCGGAGTATCTGACGTGACCTTAGACGAGTGGAGAAGACAAGACTTCACCTGGCAAAAGCCATTTTTCTCATCGAGTCATCCGCTTGCTGAAGTACTGCGAAAGTATCGAGATAGAGAAATGGACGTACGTCCTGGAGAGCTTCTTATGGCGCTTCTGCATGACGATCAGATCGAAGAAGAGATTGGAGTTCCTCTTCTTGGACTTTGGCACAGGGTTGAAGAGCTATCGTCTCTGAGAATGGATTTTCATTCCGTCGTCTCTGAACTTTCACTCGCTATGGAAGAAAACCGTCGAGAAAGAACGATCCCTCCACCACGCTCCGAGGGCCAGCTCGTCGTCCTCACTTTACATGGATCAAAGGGTCTCGAGTTTCCTCATGTGATCTTAATTGATTTTCCGGATCGACCTAAGCGCGCGGATGAGTCGCCGTTGCTCTACTGGGACCGAAGCCGCGGCGCCTATTTGGCACAAAGAGATCACAACGGGGACCGTTCAAAGAAAGATCCTATTGAGCAAGTTTGGAAAGAAGAAGAGAAGAGAAAAAATCTCGCTGAAAGTAAACGTCTCTTTTATGTCGCCTTGACTCGCGCCGAAGAGAGACTCGTCCTCGTGTGTCCGACTATTGTGAAAGATGCGACAGATGCCGATGGGGTAGCGGAGGAGATCCAAGGGGATATTTACGAAGGATCTTTTGAAAAAGATTTTTGGAGAGGTTGGTTAGAGCTGACTCAAAGTGATCTGATCACGAACGGCCAGTCCAAAAAGTGGAGCGGATCTGTTTCATCTAAGAAACCGACAAAAGCCTCTCCAGGAAAAAAACAAACAGAATCTATACCCCAGCCAAGCCTTTTTGATGCCGAGTACATGATGCCCAGACCCGAGTTGAAGCGTCCTCGTCATAGTGTGACCGAGTGGACCACTTTGTCTCGGTGTCCGCGCGCGTACGAGTGGAAGTTTATTCGACCTGTTATCGTTGCTCAAACTTCTAAAAAGTTTTTTGAAGCCTTTGAAGATCCTACGGTCGAACCAGAAGCAGATCATGAGTCAATCAACCCGCTCAAGCTTGCGCAAAATGAGATTGGAACACGTGTTCATACCTGTTTGGAAAAACTAGATGCCGAAGGTCTTTACGAGCTGGAACGTGAGGTAGGATCAAATCGCTTTCAGGCAGAGCCTTTGGTCCAGTGGATGCTTCAGGCACCGGAGATGAACATCCGTTTTCCTGGTGGTGGTGATGCGGGCGTGAGGGAAGTTTATCCCGAGCTTTCGTTCGAAGTTCCGCTTCAGGGTGAAGTCTTAGTGGGTTCGATTGATCGCCTCATTGTCGATCGCATGGACAACGGTCAGGTGAGGTACTCCATTGTTGACTTTAAAGTAACATCCCGACCAAAATCGTCTGGTGAACTCCTGGACTCTTATGAGACGCAGCTCCAGCTCTATGGTCATGCGCTTGGAATCCTAGATCCACAGTCGGTGGGAAATACGGAAGCACGCTTAGTGGCAATTTCATCTGGAAAAGTGCAATCAATTCCGGTCGTTATTGATCCAGCGGGAGTAGCGCAGTTGATTGAGCTTTCTCAAGAGATCATTCTTGGAAAAGAAGGTGAGCCTAAACCGGGTAAACTTTGTCGTTTCTGCGATTTTAAAGAGATCTGTCCCCAAGGTCGAGAGTTTGCCAATATACCTGAGTAATCAAATCTTGAAACTGAGACTAGATGTGTTAGACACAGGATCCGGATATGAAGAGCAAAGGTTATCTGTCCTTTATTCTGCTTCTGGCCACTTTCTTTCTCGGCGTTTGGGACGCGGAGAAGGCATTTGCCGTTCCTGTTTACACTCAATTTAAAGTCGAAACTGTCTATCATCGGGCTAGGCGCGCAGAGCGTGAGTTACCGAACGTCTTAATCTATTTCCAATATGACAACGGTGTCGCTAGCGGAAGCGGAGTGAAGATACCCGAATGTGTTGTAACGATTGGGCAAAAATACAGCGACCAGAACCCACAAACTTTGCGGATCTTTACCTGTACTGCTCGAGATGGAGAGCTTTTGATGCCTAGGCTGGCCATTAAGGCCGCAGTCCTTGAAAGTATTGAAGAAGCAAACTTCTTTAGACCCGCAAAAAAACTGAAAGAAAGCCTACTCAAGAGTTTTGATACAGGTTCTGTCATCCCTCTTTCTAGGAGAGTGGCTCTTGAGGACCAAGTTCAGCGGTTTACCGAAGAGCTCACCGACATGTATCCGCTTCGTCTGGGTGAACCTTCGCGCTTTCAGATCTTCGATTCAAGCTCATTCAGTTTTATCGTCACGATCGAAGAAGTCGAAACCGTACCTTTTAAATAGTTATCAATAGATCCCTCTTTATAGATCCAACTGACAAAACGTTGACGATATTTCATTGTTAAACAACTCTTATGAAAACGTCACTGTAAATTTCTTGCCGTGTTGAAACTATCGCTGCTACGATAGTAACATCACGAAAAGCCATGGATTTTGGCAAAAACAGGAACGGATCACGATGATCGTAAAAGAAAAGACCAATACGGCTACCTCAAGCAAAACCGATTCTGGCATGGTTCAAACTATCCACATTTCACCTTGGATAGGAAAGCTAGGCATTTTTGTAATGGCTTTCTTATGGCTGATGATTGTGGCGGCCTCATGGGCTGAATCTGCAGAGCCTTCAGAAGATGATGAATNNTTCAAATGGTTAGATCCTGACAAAAAGATTTATGTCCTTCAAAATCGCAAGTATCAAAAAGCGAGAAAAGTTTTAATTAGCGGAATGGTAGGAACGGCTTGGTCTAATCCCTACCGAAGCGCGGTTTCATTAGATCCTCGTATCGCTTTTTACTTTTCGGAGGCTTTAGGGGTCGAAGCTTTTTATACGAACTTAAAAAATAGCGAAAACTCGACCTTCAAAGCCTTGGGTAGCACCAATACACCCGTGCTTCCAATCGTGCGTGAGATCCGAGGTCAGTACGGGCTGCTTCTTCACTACGTACCTTGGTACTCAAAGATTAATGTCTTCAATAATATTCTTTATTTCGATTGGTACTTTTCAGCAGGATACGGTGCTCTAGAAACCGCCTTAGACACCCGAGCAAAGATTACGGATGCGCCGATTTATGAGACAGCTAATATTTCGGCTTTCTTTGTTGGCACCGGACATCAGTATCACTTGAGCCAAACTTTCGTAATCCGCCTGGATTTTACTGGAGCGTTTTACAACGCCCCGTTGGCAGGCAATACGGGTGAGTCTTCACTATTCACGAACTATATCTTCGGCGCAGGACTGGGCTTGAGGTTATAATGAAAAGAATTCTAATTCCAATTTGGAGTTCTTTATTTTTGGCGAGTGTGGCTCTGGGCGCTGAAGCATCGGCGTCGAAAGAGTGGAAAGATGCTCAAAGCTATTTTCAGACGGGCCAGTACTTTCGCGCGGCCCGATTTGCATTTGCGGCGAGCCAAAAGGATTCTAAGTACAATGCAGACGCAGATGCTTTAATTACTGTCTCGCTGGTACGAGCGGGTCTGCCTAATGCTGCATCTTACTTTTTTATTCGTACTCTTCAAAGTGGCAATCGATCTGCGATTCGTCGAGCCTTGACCCAGACTCAGGAGCTTTTGAGTTCAGTGGGTGTGGACGTTTTAAGAAGCTTCATGATTAAGCACACCAGCTTAGACGACTATGATGCCTATAATCGGAGTGCATTTTCGTACGCGTTAGGTAAGGCGACCCTTCTCGAAGGGAAAGAGCAACAAGCGCTCAATCATCTCAGCGCGGTTTCTTCAAACAGCCCAGTTTATGCTTATACTTTACAGCTTCGCGGTGCGGCCCATGCGATCTTAGGTCGAAACGAAGATGCGATTCGTGAATATCGGACCTGCGCTGATAAAGCGTCCAACATTGTTACTGCTCCAAGTGGTACCGCAAGATATCGAGTTCAACAAAATGAAGCTGAAGATCTTGAGTCTCGATGTCATGCAGGCGAGTCTCGAGTCCTCTATCAGGCCGATCGCTTTGAAGAGGCTGATCGTGCTTTTGATCAGATTCCAAAAAACAGTTTTGTCTGGCCGGATATCCTTTTTGAGCAAGCCTGGAACTCCTTTGCTCGACGCGAGTATAACCGATCTCTGGGCAAACTCGTTTCGTACAAGAGCCCAGCTCTCGCGTTTGTTTTTAACTCAGAAGTGGATGTGCTCAGGGCTCAGTCATTTTTAGCACTCTGTTTGTATTCAGATGCCAATGAAGTGATCAACGAGTTTAACGGCAAGTACTCTCGAGTGGGCGAAGAAGTGAAACGTTATGTTGAGACTCATGCAAATAATCTCAACGATTTTTACGATATAGGGAAAGAAGCGCTCAAAGCTCCGCTGCATACCAAGAATCAGTTCTACCGCATCATGAACCGCTTTATTCGTGGGCCTTATTTCCCAAAACTCGTCATGGCCGAGCGGGCGTTATTTACTGAGTTGCAGAGTATCCGCAATCTAGCCGGTGGTGGAGCAGATGCGCGCCGAGGATTGCCCGCATTCTTAGACCAAGTTTTGGGTTGGAGAAATAAGTCTTTGAAGTCATTAGGCGGAGCTTTCGTGAAGAATAGCTTAATTGACTATCATTCCATTTTAATCAGCGATTTTGAAAAGATGGCATTTATCAAACTCGAGATGCTCTCAAGAGCCAAGGACAAACTGATCTCGCAAGGACGCAATAAGTCCGAAGATCGCACTCGTGGAAATGTGGAACCTTCTCGAAGAGATGATCAATATTACTGGTCGTTTAACGGTGAGTTTTGGAACGACGAACTAGGAGACTACGTCTTTGGACTCGAATCACAGTGCTCGTCATAATTATTGGGAATTGAAACGGAAGCTTTTTGCCGCTTTAGCTCTGCAAGTGAGCTTATACGGAGCTATCTCTAGCTTACCGTCTTATCTGCTCCAGCCTACCGAAGCGATGGCCGCACGTGCTGCGTCTCGGCCCTACTCGAACGAAGAGATCAGATCGGTGATGACCGATAATGAAATCAAGATCAAGGAGATCCGCGATCAAGAAGTAAAGCAGCTTCGGATCACCTTAGGACGACGGCTCCCGGATAATCGTCGAGCAGATTTATACCGACGTTTAGCCGAGCTCTATCTTGAGGCTTATCGTTTTGAGTTTTTGCTCGAAGGTCGTGTGCATGAAAAACGCCTCGATGCTAAGCAGTCCGACCCAGTCATTAACCGTTCTCATTCGAAACCTTATTTGGTCATGGGTATCAAAGCGTGTGAGGAAGTCCTGAAATTTGGTGTCTCCTACGACAAGATGGATGAGATCTATTATTTCTTAGGGGTTAATCACGCTGAACTTGATCACGAAAAAGAGAGTCAAAAGTATTTCGAGCTCCTCACCAAAAAGTTTCCTAAAAGTGAGTTTGTGGGTGAAGCCTATCGTGTCTTGGGTGATAACGCTTACGATAAGATCCAGTATAAAAAGGCAGCGTCTTTCTATGAGCAAGCTCTAAGAAGATACCGCGGGGATAGCTACCCTCGGATCCTTCATAAACTTGCTTGGACCTACTATCGGCTTAAGAACTTTGATCGTTCTGTTGCGCTGATGAAAGACGTCGTCGCAAAAACCTCTCAAAATCAGGAAAAGTTTGTGTCGCTCAGAGACGAAGCGTTTCGAGATATGGCGATTTTCATGACTGAGAGTGGGCGAGTCGAAGAAGCAATTGCCTATTTCCAGAAAAACGTTTCCGACCAAGACTTCTACCCGAAAGTCCTAGAGAAGCTAGGTCGCCAATATGAGCGAAACGTACAGTCTCAACAAGCAATTCATGTTTACGAGGCCCTACTCAAAACCAACTCAGAGGGTGAAGTCGCTTTCCGTGTTCGAGTTAAACTCATGGAGCTCGACATCAAACGCGGGCATGTCGTAGAAGCATTACGACGCATACGTGGAGCTAGGCTTTATACAACCGGTGAGAGCGAGACTGAGACAGTCGCGAAAAACCTACAAGCGCTGGTTCGGCGTACTGCCGTTGAAAACCATGAACAATTTAGAAAGAAGGGCTCAAAGCCATCGCTTCCTATTTCAGAAGCGTACTATTCAGCCTATTTGGATCTCTTTTTAAGTAAAGCAGATCCCCGGAACGAAATTCCTGAGATCCAAATGTATCTGGCTGACGTGAANNAGCGCGAGCTCGGCAAGTCTCGTGAAGCTTCAGAGCTTTACCGTAAGGTGATCGATTCAAAAGATAAACGTTACGCAAAAGAGGCGGGTGCGCTCTGGACCGCGAGCTTAGCGGATGCCATGAAGAAGAGTGGAAAAACTCAAGGCGATAAAGTGGTCCAAGGTGAGCCTTCTGCCATTGAAAAAGAATTTATTCAGGCTGCAGATCATTTTGGCTCTACTTTAAGTGACACTCAAGAAGGTCGCGAGGCTGCTTTGAAAGCCGCGCAAGTTCTCGCAGGTTACTCAAGCACGCAAAACCAAGCGCTCTCTCGAGCTCAAGATCTGGCAAAAAACCATCCAAAGACCTCGCAAGGACTGACTGCCGCAAGACTTTGGGTCCAAATCTTGTCGGATCGTCTCCCTGCTCAAGTTACCCAGCTTCAAAAAGCATCCACTGCTGAAGATCTTCAGCAAGCCATCCAAGAGATCCGCGGCAACGCAGGGCTTATGGCCAATGACAAGCAGCATGGCGGTAAACTCCATGCCATGATGTCGGATCAAGAGTCGCGGCTTAAGATCGGAATCATTGCTGTTCAAGAAAAAGATCGTGACTACGGGTCTGCTGCTAAAGGATACGAATCATTTGCAGCAAGTGCTGACAAGAGAGACGTGGCCGAAAAGGCTTATGCTAACGCAATCGGCGCTTATCAAAAAGCAGGTGACATTGAGTCGGTTGAACGAGTCGCACAAACCTGGATCAAACGGTTCCCAGATAGCAAGAGCGCCGTGGAGTCCCTACGAAGTGCAGCTACTGCAGGTATTATTCAAGGTAACTTTGAGATCTCTGCAGGCCTCTTCGAAAAAATCGGAAGAAAATCTGACGAGCGCTCATTGGAGTTAGCTGCGAGACTTTTTGAAGGTGTAGGAAATACAGCTCGAGCTAAGCAAGCCTATCAAAACTATCTCGAAATCTACCGCAGCTCTCCGCGCCGTGCTGATGTCGCATTGGCTCTCGCCCAAATGCTTGAGGGTGAGAAAAATGATTCGGAAGCGGTTCGATACTATAAGCTATGCTCGGGTATCGATTCAGACCGTTCTGCTGAATGCGGAACCCGTCTAGGTGATGCTTATATGCGTCTCTTAATCACGGACGAAGCTAAATCTCTATTTCGAAAGATTGCAAATACCAAAGGCCGCGGCGGATCCTATGCTTCGCCTTACGTTGCATATGCTCGATTTNNAAGACGCTAAGTTTGAACCCCTTCAGTTACCGGAAGCAAAACTCAAGCGTGCGCTCGATCAGCGCCTCAACTTCTTAGAGCCTCTCAGTAAAGCTTATCAATCGGCTGTGGAAGCGGGTGGACCATGGTCTATTGCAGCTTTGGACCGATTGGCTGCATGGGCTTATCAATTTGCAAATGACGTGGATGCAATTGCACCGGCACCAGGATCAGACGAAAAAGCAGTGGCTGCGTTTAAACAAAGTTTACGCTCTGTCAGTGAGCCTCTTCGTAATAAAGCTCTACAAACTTGGAAAACTGCATATCAAAAAGCCGTGGCTTCAGAGCTCTTAAGTCCGGCGCTACCAGGGATCGTAGATCGTTTAGCAGATCATCGAATGAATGGCCTAGGACGAGCGCAAGGATTTCGTGGAAAGTTTAAGCTTTCAGGGCTACCTGCAGATGGCGGAAACGATGGGCAATCTAAAGCATTTGAAAAAGTGC
>DBAE01000207.1:17036-35946 GCA_002291495.1 Bacteriovoracaceae bacterium UBA1018
AACTTACTCTGGGGAGACAAAAAACCTCTTCTTGCTAAGATTGCCTATGAACAAGCTTTGAGCATTGACTCGTCTCAAGCATCAGCCTTGAACAATCGTGGGATATTGAGCGTGAGCGGCAACGATCAAGAAGACTGGCTCAAAGTTGCTGAAGCTTACCAGCTCTTTAAGGATGCAGTTAGAAAAGACGTGACCTTTGTTACAGCTAAGTACAATCGTGCGGCACTTCTGAACTATTACCGACTCTTCTCAAAAGCAAAGCCACTCTGGGATCAGGTCTTGGTGATTTCTCAATCAGCAGACGCTTATGATGGCTTAGCAATCTCGCAGCAAGGCTTGGGTGATGAGAGCGCAGCAGAAGGATCGTTGAGAAAAGCGTCGTCCAATGGGGCTGATTCAGGAAGATTTTCAAAACTGTTCTTAGAAGCGGCTCGAGCAGAGCAGAGCCCTAAAGGCGCTTCGAAATGTGCAGATATTGTTGGCCGTTTAGATAACTCATCGTTGATGGGTTTTGAAAAACAGTCGGTTGAACACCTCAAGGAGGTTTGTAAAAGATGAGTACTGCAACCCGTAATCGGCTCAAGCATTCACTTTTGATCCTAGGCACAGTTGCCGTGGTCTCCTTTGTTTTAGGAATCGCCTGGTCCTTGTCTATGAGGCTCGTTCACGCTGCAGAGACTGGAGGACGTAAAGCACCTCGAGTGGTCTATCCGAAAAAGACGGATCTCGATTTTGAAGGCGCCCGCATTGAAGGGGAAATCAGAAATCCAGGTGAGTTTTATTTTCAACGAAAGCCGGAAGAAAAATTTGATTCGCTCGTAAAGAGAAGAAAAAACTTTCATAGAGAGATGCTTCGGGACGTTGTCCTAAGCAAGTAGGAGCACGAGATGACCAACTTAGAAAATACTCAGACTGGAAGTATGCCCTCGGCGCCTAAAGGTTTCATGATCTTCAGTGTAGTGGCTCCTACTTCTGGAAGAACCTACAAGCTCCATAAAGAACGCATCGTCGTGGGATCAGTCGTTTCGGCTGATGTTCATCTCATGGGTGAGGATGTATCACCGATTCATGCCGTCATTGAGCTGAATGTTGAAGATGGCGGCCTTACCGCTACTGCTTATGACTTAGCTAGTGACACCGGTGTGTATATCAATGGCCAAAAGATCATCACAAACGTTTTGAAAACCGGCGATGAACTGTTAATTGGCCAGTTTCGAATCAAGTTTGCAATCGAACCGTTTAAACCAGCGGTAGCGTCCCAGTTACCGAACAAAGCACCTGCAGGATTTGAGCAAACTACCGGCGGAAGTAAACTTCCTGGTGGAGCTCCGTTTACAGTCGAACGCTACCGTGAGGCTGAAGGCCGAAAACTTTTCTTAAATCCAAATGAAGATCTGACACCGCTTCTCCTCGAAGACGAGCGTGAAGTGGTCGAGATCTTTGACTATCGTCCGACACAAAAGCAGGCGCTCGAAGTGGTCATGTCGTGGAAGAGTACGATCTTGGATATCGAACACTTTGTCACTGAACGAAGTGTCACGATCGGGGCCAAACGAGATGCCAACTTTGGTATTCCGCCACTGCTGTCGTCCAGTCGCTATGCGATCGTAAAGAGACAAGGTGAAGAATTTGTCCTTCAGATTGACTCTCAGATGAAGGGAGTGATCCAAAGCAAAGGTCAACTCAAGAGCGTTGATCAGGTGCGATCAGTTGCGAGTGGTACATCTTCTGTTCAAGTCGTCTTGGGACGAAATGATTTTGCAAAATTGAGCGTAGGGGATGTGGATTTTTACCTGAGCTACACTGCTGCTCCACCTAAGTTAAAAGCCAATAACTTATTTGAGCGAGATGCCTTCTTATTTAAGATCCTGATGGCTTCACTCGTTTTAACGGCGGCAACGATCGGAACTTTACTCAGCATGCCGGTGCCTCAAAACATCGAGGCTGAAAAATTACCAGATCGCATTGCGACGATTTTGTACAAACCCGAGCAATTCACCTCTTTGAAAAAACCAGAGCCGCCTAAGCCAGAACCAAAACAAAAGGAAGTGGCTAAGAGTACTCCGCCTCCAGCTCCTGCTAAGAAAGAACCTGTTCAGGAAAAGAAAGTCGTTAAGCTCGATATCAAGCCTAAACAGACTGAGAAAAAACCTGTTCCTAAAGAGATGAATGTAGCCCAAGCAACTAAACCTTCTGAGAAAGCCTCTAGCGCTACTCGAAATCAGCAAAAGGCTTCGAATCGTGCTGAAAGTGAAGCCAAAGAAGGTGAAGGCGCGAGAGCTCAAGGCCGTGAAGGTCAGCGAGGCAGCAAAAAAGCAGCGCCAGGCAACACGAGCCAAAACATGGCAAAACGTCCGTCTCCGATGGGCGGCACGGGTCGTGGCGGCGGAAATAGCCAAGTTCAAGATCAAGGAAACGTCGACCTTCTCAAAGGCGCGAGTAGCAAAATTCAAAATCTCCTCGGCAATACTGCGGCTCAACTCGGTGCTGGTGGCCAGAAGCTCGAAGGCTTTGGCGGATTTAATACCATGGGTAGAGGTGGCCTTGGAATGGCGGGAGACGGTAAGGGTGGCGGCGGTGACGCGGCATCCTTAGGGGGTCTCAGCAATAAAGGTCGTGGCGGCGGACGAGTTGGAACCGGGATGGGTGCTGCTGGAAATGGCAGTGGCATTATCGGCGGAAAAGCTCGCGTCGAGATCCGTTCCGGTGGACCTGAAGAAGCTGTCGTGATGGGTGTGATCGATGCTGATGCGGTTGAGGCTGCACTGCTTGCACACAAGGATGAGTTTAGACTTTGTTACGAGCGCGAGATCAATGCCGAAAATCCAAACCTCGCAGGGCGAGTCAGTACAAGCTTTGTGATCGGTCCAAGTGGACGTGTGACTCAAGCAGGTATCGAGTCAACCTCGTTGAAGCATCCGAATGTTGAGCGTTGTGTACTTCAGGTGATCCGCCGTATTGATTTCCCGATCCCTCGTGGCGCGGGCGTCGTACAGGTCAGATATCCGTTTAAGTTTAGTTCAGGAAAATAAGAGCAAAATAGACGTAAATTAAGCAAAAAAACGACGACCCCTTTTGAGTATGTGCTCAGAAGGGGTCTTTTAATTTTGTGGTGAGTTTGTTACGGGCTTGTGGTTTCGTCGTCCGTGTCTGGATCCGTGATTATGCATGGGCCGGGTATTGGTCCCTCAAATCCGAAAGTCAGCGTGTCGGACTGAGGCGATGGATCGATGCTCAGTGCATTACCAGTGTTGGTACCAGTACCCGTATCCGTTCCCGTGTCGCCGAAAATTGGAGCCACTGTGAGNNACTGTATCTTGCTTCCATGTCGACGGGACCACCCACATCTGAAGACGCATTAAATCTGAGACTTCCTTCGACGTTAAAGTCACCATCCTCTTCAGTTGGAATCCGGCCATCAATTCGGCCTGAGAAGCATCCGTTTCTAAACAGGGATTGTTCATCTTGGACGGTGAGCGTAAATCTTTGCCCACCCCATACGCCGGTACGGACTAATGCCGCACTGCCTGCGCCATCATCGTTACCATCGTCGGATGCGGGTGGATTATTTGCAGGAGGCGAGTTGTCATCTCCACATCCAGCTCCAAAAACAGTGAGTACCCCAGCCAAAATTATCCATTTTTTAAATTTCATGAATTGATTGCAGGTGCATAGGCTGTTCCAGCAATCAAAAATCCTAAATTAAAGAGAAAATGAGCCAGGACCGGGGCTGTCAGAGAATTAGTGCGAAGGCGTAACCATCCCAGGATAAATCCTAGAGCGAGCGTGTAGATGAATTGGTAAATAACGAAAGATTGGATCTCATGCGGTACATAAAAGTAGGCAACGCCGTGTGCCGCGCCGAAAAGTGCGCTTGTGATGATCCACGGAGTAAAAGCTTGGGCGGGTTTAATTTGTCGTGATGCATCCCAAAGCGCCATTCGGAAGATACTTTCCTCTAGTAATGGAGCTACAAGGAGGAGGAGTACCCTCGTGCTGGTTGCGGTGAGATCAAATGGGACCCGCACGCTAAGCGGAAATGTGGCTCCGTAGATGAGCGTTCCTGCAACGACGAAACTTAGCAGGAGGAGAGTTGTTAATAGACGGTTTTGAATCGGTTTAAAATCGAGTCGTGGGCGAGACCCGAAGAGGACCATCGACATGAGAATAAATAGAACTTCGGCCGCATAAGAACTGTACCGGAGTAGTCCTTCGAGTGCGTGTGATCCAGCGACATAATACGCCGCATAGATCGCGATAAAAAAAACTCCTAGCCAGCGGCGATTCGTGTTCGTGTCGGTCATTTGTTCCTCTGTCATCTTGAGGCAGTTTGNNTTGACTTAGAATAACACCAAGATCCTATGACGCAAACTATTGGACTGACACTCCTGTTGGAAACGTTTTCGGTATGTCGCTTAAGTGCGAGTAGTGCTACCCCTTCATGGGCAACTGAGGGGTCGTTTTACTCGGTGGTGTCGACGAGCGAAGAACTTTCGGTGGTCTGTGAATCGAGGCTTGTGCCGGATTCAGTTCCCGATTCAGTGAAGCAAGAGCGCAGCTGGAGATGCTTGCGGGTAGATGGAGTCTTAGACTTTTCGTTGAGTGGCATACTTGCTTCATTGCTTGCACCACTGGCGGAGGCTCAAGTACCGATCTTTGCTGTGTCGAGCTTCAATACGGATTACATCTTGTTTAAAGAAGAAAACTTAGAAAAAGCGATGACTGCGCTGATTAAGGCTGGTTTTGGGGTGAAGACGGGGTAGGGGCAGGCTCGATGGTTGACGCACATGCGCTACCAAAAGGTCGGGCCGACCTCAGAGCTAGTAGTCCAGCGCCATCATCCCGACTGACATAAACGCGAGCAGAATCATCACGGGCGTGATTTCTTTACGGCGTCCCGCAATCCAGTACAGAAATACATGGGATGAAAATCCCCAAAGCAATCCTTGCGTGATCNNTGATCGAGAAGGTCAGAGGGATCAAAACAATGGTGAGAAATGCTGGGATCACGTCTTCGAGTTTTTTGAGTTCAATGCGAGTTACTTCGCGAAACATGAGTGCTCCGACCAGGACGAGTACTGGAGCTGTCGCATAAGCCGGGATCATGCCGGCCACTGGCGCCAAAAACAAACAAGGGATAAAACAGAGTGCTGTAAAAACTGAAGTGAGACCTGTGCGTCCACCCGCTTCGATGCCAGCGCTACTTTCGATGTATGCTGTGCCAGAAGAAGTCCCGACGAGCCCCGCGCCAAAAGTCGCAAAAGAGTCGACGATGAGGCCTTGTTTCAGGTTTTTAGGATTTCCATTTTCATCCAAGATACCCGTGGCCTGTGAAACTCCAACAAAGGTTGATATCGAGTCAAAGAGATCGGTGAGCATGATTGAAAAGATCGCAGGGAGTAAGGAAATCTTCAGTGCGCCCAGGATATCGAGTTTAAAAAACACACTTTCAAAATCAGGAGCACTTAACCAGCTCTCTGGAGTTTGAGTCATCCCCGCGGCAATTGAGACTGCAGTGACACCGAGGATGCCTGCCAAAAATGCGTAAGGTTTTTTGCGATTCATGAGAGCGACAGTGACAACCAGCCCGGCGGCTGCAAGAAGTGTCTGCCGATCGAGGTGCCCGATTTTGACAAGCGTGACTGCATCGCCTTGAACGACACCAGCATTTTTAAGTCCGATGAATGTCAGAAAGATTCCAATTCCAACACCCGCAGCACTTCGGATATTTGCCGGCATCGCTTGTGCGATTGCCACCCGTGCAGGGGTGAGCGAAAGAGCAAGAAAGATCACCCCTGCCCAAAAGACCATGCCTAAGGCTACGGGCCAGTGGAGCTGCTTACCCAGCACTAGATTATACGCAAAAAATGCATTGAGTCCCATACCGGGTGCTACAGCAAAAGGCAGTTTTGCGTAGAGACCCATCATAAGAGTCATGAGAAAAGAAAGGACGACAGTTGCCGTCATCACTCCACTAAAGGGCATCCCAGTTCCTTCAGTGGCCAAAATCGCTGGGTTGACTGCGATGATGTAAGAGAGCGTGACAAAGGTGGTAACGCCAGCGATGGCTTCGCGGGAGATTTCGGCTCGGTTGAGTTTCATAATGCTAGAATACGAGGTTTTGGCCGCTCAGTCATTGGAGAAGTGGGGTCGTTCTCGGGCGCGCTCCTCGAGCTCGAAAAGTCTGTATAGGAGTCGGGGATCCGGCGGCGAGTGCGATTTAAGGTGCGCCGGCAAGCGCAATTCAGGTGCAGCAGCTAGCTTCNNGATTCATTTTCGCTCGTGGGTCTCTCTTCAGGCCCAGGGTGACTTCGATCAAATTGCGAATGAGATAGATCTTGGAGTTTGCAAAGTCCCGTCCCCACATCACAATTCTCGAATAGGCCAAGTGATCCCAAAAGCGCGACGGCTTCGTTTTACGACCACCCATCATGAGCAGGGCAATGGTACCCGCAACTTGTCTGAGAAAGTTCTGAAAGTCGCGACGAGTCTGGGCGTTAAGTAGGATGTGCAGGTGATTGCCTGCATTAGCATACTGGTAGATGCGTACACGGTACTTACGAGCCACCTCACGAACTCTATGATCCACTTTCTTTTGAGTGCGAGGGTGGAGCATCGAAAGCTTCCCGCGCGCCAACGATGATTTTAAAACGACATGCATTGCTGTCTTTGGGTTGAAAGGTCTCGCGGTCTTTCTTTTTCCTTTGGATAGACTTCCACCGTGCTCTTTTAAGTGCGCTTGTTGAGCGAGTTTCGGTAGGAAAGAAAGTTGGTGAGATGTAGGCATAATTCGAATGCAGATGTATCACAGAAACTGCAAAAAAACGGCTTAAAAATAGTGTTTTTACGCATTTTTTAATGATTCGCCGGCGCAGAAATCTTTTGCGGGGCAATGGTATTTTGATCGCGGCGCAAAAGCCTAAGAGATTGAGTTCGCCCCCAGGCAGCTAGACCCCTGGAGACTCAGGCACCGGACCCGTGCGCCGGCCTGCGCTCACCGAACGAGCGCCGCATCTCGCTCTCAAATGCCAAGCGCGCCAACTCCGTCGGCGCTGGTTATGTCTCTTTTTGCATCGCTAAGAATCGGAAGACTTTGTAGCCAGCAGAGCCAGAGGTGTACATGATCTTTTTGATCGTGTCGTACTGGACGCGTTTATCGGCTTGGATTGCAATGACGCCTTCAAACGGAAGAGGTTGGCCATTGGCATCGCGAGCTGCGGATTTAGCGCGCAAAAGCTCGGCTTTGTTACGTGCCTTCATCAAGGCATCATAAAGCGGAATAATTCTTCGTCCACCTTCATCGAGGTCGCCACCTTTTAAAGTGTATCCACTTTCACTATCGCCAGCGGCGGCAGCGGATTGGACAAAGTCGACGATTCGCTCGTTTTCAAAAGTAAGACCCTCAGGCGTGATAATAACTTGCAAGCTGTCGGGCGGGACGTCTTGCGACACTGAGATTGGAAGTTTTAAGCCGGGCACGGTCGTAAAGCTATTAGTGCTTGTGGCGTAAGATTTAAGCAAAAAGACCAAAATGATGACCATGACGTCCATCATGCTCGTGAGCTGAAGTTCGAGCGGGGCATTGATCTTTTTACGAGCACGGCGAGAACGAATTGATCTTCGAAAGGCCATTATTTTTCTCCCAGTAAGTTTCCAAAGACGATTCCAGGAAAGAGGGATTTGACTGCTTCATCAACACCGGTTTGCTGATTTTTCACATAGATTGGAGGATCAGTAGCCTCCATCGAGCGAATTGCATCCATCGTCGAAATCATCACGTCGTAATTGATGCCGCCATAAGGAGCAAAGACGATTTGTACTTCGGTAGGATACTTCTGCTTCACTTCAACTAAAGCGTTGTGAATTGCTTGAGTGTCTGGTGCACCATCGGTGATGTTAGGAATCTTCTTGGCTTTGATCTTCTCAAAAGGGCTCCAGATCTCAGCTTCACCTTCGCGCAAGCTCAAGGTGAGCTGCAGTGGCTTTTCTTTGAGCTTTTCCTTTAAGTCATCAATGCTTGCTTGAGGAAACGGAGTTTCAATACTCACAATAGAAAGAAAGGACATTGTGAATAAGAGAAACGCGATCAAGGTCACCATCGTGTCCAAGATCGGCACCAAATTCAGCTCAATCTGACCTCGGTGTGTGTTTCTACGTCTGGAGCTCGGGCGTTTTAGCACGTGACGATTACTCCTGGCCTACTTTTTCTGAAGTATGGCGGTATTTGCGAGCAGACAAGAGGTCTAAGAGTTTGACACCAAATTCATCGATCTCTTCGACGATCTTAGTCGCTTTAGTCGTCAAGNNACAACCATGGTGAAGATTGCTGTCAAGAGACCGAAAGCGGTACAGTTCATCGCTTCAGAGATACCTGCCGACAAAATCGCTTGGCGTTGAGCAGGATCAGCTACGGCAACCGCAGCAAATGATTTGATCAGACCGCTGATAGTTCCTAAGAGACCCAAGAGCGTTGCAATGTTTGCGATCAGTGCGAGGTAAGGAAGTCTTCGCTCAAGTTTTGGCATCATCTCGAGACTTGCGGCATCGATTGCGTTCTGAATTTGTTGTTCATCACGTGATGCTCGTTGAAGTCCTGCTTTGATGACCTTCGGTAGAGCAGCACGTCCTGCACCATTACAGATGCGGATTGCGCCGTCGAGGTCATTTGCCAGAATGTATTTTTGCACTTCAAACATGAAGGATGGTCCATCCACGTTGTAGTGCATAAATAATCGAGTGAAGCGTTCAAAAGTGAAGGCGATCGAGATTGCGAATGCGATCGCAATCGGAATCATCCAAAATCCACCTGTTTGAAATGCTAATACTAGACCTTGTAAGAAGCTCTGAGATTCCATGAGCTTTTCCTTTCCTTATCCGTAAGGGGCTGTCATCAATGATAAAACCTAGTTATTAAAAGGATACCTGTTTTGCACAGGCGGTCAACTAGATGCTGCAAATCTTGCCGAGTGTTTGTGCTGAAGGACCCAAAGCGGGTGAGGAAAGTAGATCCAGGGTCAATAATAGTAAGGTCAATAATAGATAGATAAGAAAGTCTGAACCCGGTGAGAAGAGATAGACTGCAGGAAAAGAGCGCGGCCTGAGATGACTGGAGACGGAGTCTCCCTGGCCCAAGCCGCGCTAGATCTGTGATTTGATCAATTAATTGATCTATTAAAGGTGCTTTTGAATGGCTTGAACGATGACGTCGCGAGGTTGATTTCCAACCAGTTGGTCGACGACCTGGCCACCTCGGAACAGAATTACAGTTGGAATCCCACGGATGTGATAGCGGCCTGGGGTGTTCGGATTGTCGTCCACGTTCATTTTGTAGACTTTGATTTTACCCTGGTATTCGTCGGCAATTGCCTCGATTGTTGGGCCTAGCATACGGCATGGTCCGCACCATTCTGCCCAGAAGTCCNNATTTAAGGACATCAGAGTCAAAGTTTGTGTCGGTTGCTTCGAAAATGTTTTTTGAGTTCGCCATTGCGGTCTCCCTTAGGTCAATCGATTATGGTACTGGCATTTATGCTATAGCTAAATTAGCTATTTTTTTCCTAACACCATTCCGCAACTTAAGGAATACTCAAGGTAAAGTTAGGTGAAGTAGACCCGAAGTTTGAATGCTAAGCTAGAAAGAGGTTCGTTGTGAACGCCCACGATTACTTGAAAAGTACATTTAATGAGTCCCTAGAGATCAAGCAGGCTTTCTTTAAAGAAAATGCCGAAACGATTGTCCAAGCGGCTGAAGAATTGGGGCGATGCATTAAAAGGGGCGGGAAAGTGCTGATCTTTGGAAACGGCGGTTCGGCAGCCGATGCCCAGCATATGGCCGCAGAGATGGTCGGACGCATGCTCTTAGATCGCCGTCCGCTTCCAGCGATTGCACTCACCACAGACACCTCTAATCTCACAGCGATCGCAAACGATTTTGGCTATGACCAAGTGTTCCTCAAGCAGGTCCAAGCGCTGGCTAAGAAGGAAGACGTAGTAATCGCCATTTCCACCTCGGGAAATAGTAAAAGTGTCATTTTAGCAGCTGAAGCGGCACGTGTCGCAGGATGTAAAGTTATCAGTCTCACGGGTGGAGAANNAGGTGGAAAGCTGAAAGCAATGGCTGACTTTGCAATCAACGCCCGCCTTGGCAAAAACTCGAGCCGCATTCAGGAAAGTCATATTTTTGCAGCTCATAGCTTGGTTGATTTATTAGACCGATATTTCTTAGAAAATTGATCTGAGATGACCCCTTCCAACGCGCGTCTCAAACCCATCGTTCTGAGTCGTATTTTGGCTAAATTCGTCGATCTATTTTTAGTGGTCTTCCTATCGGCTGCACTTCCGTATCCAGCGGGCCCGTTTGCAGGATTTTTATACAGTCTTTTATGTGATGGGTTTAATTTCGGTCCTTTTCGAGGACAAAGTGTAGGTAAGCGTATTTTTGGACTACAGGTCCAGAGCCTCATTCCGGGGCGTGAAAAAACACCCGCTCNNTCCGCTTATCGAAACTCTCCAGTGGGAGTAGCGACATTTTTTGCGCTGATTCCGATTTGGGGCTGGCTCATTTTGGCGCTTATCGGCATTCCTCTAATGGTCATGGAAGTATACTTGATGATGACTGTCGAGACGCATCATCGCTTGGGAGATGTGATGGCTGACACTGAAGTGGTCGGCCTCAAAAAACATTGAAGCCCTCGCATAACCGTGCGAAAACTCCAAGCCATATGGCAACATCCCGCTCCACTTCGGCGTCGCGTTCTTCCTCTTCTTCATCTTCACCATCTCGCGGAAAAGTATCCATTCCGAAGCCAAGCTCAGGCGCGTTGAGGGACCAACTCGGAGATCCCACTCAAACTCTTTATCTCGTCGACATCAGCTCATTTATTTTTCGAGCATTTTTCGCGATTCGCTCTCTTACTAATCGAAAGGGTGAACCCACCAATGCCGTCTATGGCGTAGCCACAATGTTGGCTCGTCTTGCTGAAGAAGCTCAACCCCAATTTCTTTCGGTTGTTTATGATTCGAAAGAGCCTTCTTTTAGAAAAGAAGTCTACGAGGATTATAAGGCAAACCGTAGCGCTCCGCCTGACGACCTCATTCCGCAGTTTGCTCGCATTGAGCAACTGATTACAGCGTTTGGAATCTCTTCCTACCGCCAAAGCGGGGTAGAAGCGGATGACGTGATTGCTACTCTTGCAAAAAAATGGTGTGCTGAATCTCCAAAGCATCGTGTAGTTTTAGTCACTGGCGACAAAGACCTAATGCAGCTTGTGGATGATCGTGTGATTCTTTGGGATACGCTTTCTAACAAAATCTACGGCCCAGCCGAAGTCGAAGAAAAGTTTGGTGTTAAGCCTGATCAGATCCGAGATTATCTCGGACTCGTGGGTGATAGCTCAGATAATATTCCGGGTGTTCCAAGCATCGGTCCAAAAACCGCTTCGGATCTTTTGAAGCAATTTGGAACTGTAGATGAGATTTTGGCCGCGGCACAAAAAGGTGAAATTACCGGTAAAAAAGGCGAAACTCTTAAAAATAATGAAAAAGACGCACGGCTTTCGGTCGAGCTAGCGACACTCAGACTGGACCTCCCAGTCCAAGTTGACTTAGAGAAAATGGTCTATCGCTTTCAGGTTCGGCAAGAGCTGGTCGACTTGCTCCGCGAACTCGACTTTCACACCTTGATCGATCGTTGGAAATCAAGCGCTGTAGGGCCGATCGATTCAGACAGCGGCGCGACCGCTTTAGCATCCGCAACGGGTGCCATCGCGGAAGAGGGGGGGACTACTCCAGTCGAGGTAACTGGGAAAGGATCCGGAGCAGAAGCTCTCAGCGATGCTGAAGCCTCCGAAGAACTTTCTTATGTCAGCATTGAAAAAGCAGATGACGCTCATCGATTTCGATGTGTGAACACTCGCGAAAGCTTTGAAGATCTGCTGTCTCACTTGAAAAAATCTCCTGAGTTTGGATTTGATCTTGAGACTACTTCTCTTAATCCGCGTGAAGCAGAACTCGTAGGAGTGGCGATCTGTTATGACCGCGAGTTTGGATGTTACATCCCAGTAGGTCATCGCGGTACTGAGGTCGAACAACTGGATCCAAAGTATGTGCTCGAAAAATTAAAGCCCTTCTTAGAGGATCCAAAGTACAAAAAGATCGGCCAAAACCTAAAGTACGACTTCAGTGTGTTGCAACAGTATGACATCAATGCGGATGGAATCGGTGCTGACACGATGGTCGCAGACTATGTACTTTCACCCGAGGGCAGGCATAATCTCGAAACTCTGGCTTTGAAGTATCTCAACTACACAGTCAAAACCTACGAAGAGGTCTGCGGTAAAGGTAAAGATCAGATCGGTTTTGATCAAGTGCCAGTCGATCAAGCGACTCGTTACTCGGCCGAAGATGCATGGATCGCTGTGCGCCTCTGGGAAGTCATGCGGCCTAAGCTCGAGAAACAAGGCCTGATGCGAGTCTTTGCTGAGGTTGATCTTCCTTTAGTCAATGTGCTCCGTAAAATGGAGTGCTTCGGGGTCGAAATCGATACAGCTTGGCTTGAGCATCTTTCCAAAGAATTTGATCGCGAACTCAAAGCGATTGAAAAAAAGGTGCAAGAGCACACGAAAGAGCCAATCAATCTCAATTCCCCTAAACAACTTGCAAAGCTTTTGTTTGAAGACCTGAAGCTTCCCCCACAAGGAAAAACTAAGACGGGATATTCAACCGATGCGAGTGTGCTTGAAGCACTTGCCGATATGCATGAGATTCCAAAACTCCTGCTTGAGTACCGCGAGATCTCCAAACTCAAAGGCACCTACGTTGACCCACTTCCGCTCCTTCGTGATAAAAAGACTGGAAGAATCCATGCGACCTTTAATCAGACTGTAGCAGCAACGGGCCGATTATCAGGTTCGGATCCTAATCTACAAAATATTCCAATCCGTTCTGCGCGTGGGCAAAAGATCCGTCGGGCTTTTATCGCAGCTCCGGGCAATGTTTTAGTTTCGGCAGACTATAGCCAGATTGAACTCAGGCTTCTCGCGCACATGAGTGGTGACAAAGAACTTGTGAGATCGTTTAATGCTGACGAAGACGTGCATCGTCGAACTGCCAGTGAGATTTTCGGAATTGCCCCAGAAACGGTCGATGATCGCCAACGAAGTATCGCAAAGGCAATTAACTTCGGGCTGATGTACGGAAAGTCAGCTTTTGGTCTTTCTCAAGAACTCAAAATCCCTCGCAAAGAAGCACAAGAAACGATTGATCGTTACTTTAAACGTTACTCTGGCGTGAAGTACTTCTTGGATGGCTTAATCCNNGAGGCTCGTGAGCGTGGATACGTGACGACACTTTTAGGCCGTAAACGGAGTTTGCCTGAAATCAATTCGCGCAATCATATGATGAAAAACAATGCTGAGCGCATGGCGATGAATACGCCGATTCAAGGTACGGCAGCTGACTTGATGAAGATTGCTATGATCCGGCTTGATGAGGCGCTCGAGCGTTCAAAAACTCAAGCCAAATTTATCATCCAAGTTCACGATGAAGTGGTGCTCGAGTGCCCAGAGTCTCAAGTCGATGAAGTTCGAAAGATCGTAATTGAAGCGATGGAAGGCGCAATGGAGCTGAGTGTTCCACTTAAGGTCAATGCTGCCAGCGCGCTGAATTGGGAAGAGCTCTAGCATTTGAATTCGGTGTCGGGGCACGCGCATCCATGCGCTATAGGGGCCGTCCGTGGCAAACCCCTCACGATTTCAAATTGCTAGAGTTGCGTTCGAAGATGCCCAGGGCCGGAAATTGAGTACGAAAGCATCGGAGCGCGGGGCCAGCTACCTCTTCGGCCACAGGTATAACTTAAGTTATACTTGGCCCCCACGCTCGATATCAGGTCCTAAAACCGAAACTGAACTCCCGCTGTCACACCAGCAGAGTTTTTAGCTACGGGAAGAAGTATGAAGTTCATACGTGCTTCTTCATCGTCTGGATTCTCACCGATTTTGCGTTTAATGCGACGATATCGTTTGTTGTACGACGGCGGTGCTGCCCAAACATCGACAATTTCCCAGATCCTGAGTCCTAATAGTGCGATCGCTCCAATTTGTCCGGTTGAGTTGAGTTCGTCGCAGCTATTGTTCGTAAAAGTGCGCTCTACACAGTCTTCTAAGCCCGAAACATACATGCTCGCCGCCACAAGTTCACCGGCGGTGAAAATCCAGCCACGCTCACCGTAACGACCTTGGACGGCATGACCTATTCCAAGCCCAATCACTGTTCCGAGAACTCCGCCTGCTATGTAAGCTCCATCGGATATTGGGCCATCTTCCAAGATTTCCTGTTCTTCATCACTGAGTTGGTTTCGACTTAATTTGGTTTTGGCCGTTCCTTCCGTAGGTTCGGCAAGTGCTGCCGAATTGAATGAAAGACTGATGAGAGTGATAAGACACACGAGAGTAGACCGCATCTTGCGACGACTAAGGTTCATGATTTAAGTTTCCTTTAGATTGATCTTAGGGTGCTTAAGCTGGCGGCTCAAGTGATTTGTACTAATCTTTTTTAGGTGCGGCTGGCTCCAAAGCATCGCCACAGTTTCTTGGACTGTTGCTGGCTAAACCGAAGTAATCCGCCACGACATCCGCGGCAGTCAACGGATGAGGTGGAGTCAGCCAGTTGAGGCCCTTCATTTCGTTGACGAACTTATACTCTTCTAAACCATAACCATTTTCGCCAATCCAGTGGTCCATAGCCAAGATGACTTTGGCTTTAGGATCGAGACGAACCCATTTGCCATTTTCATCAAGGATTTCGAGTTGGAAATTTTTAGTTTCACGAACATCTGTTGGGACGTGTGGTGCGTAAAATCCTTCGCGTTTCTGACGATACTCGCGGAGTGAGGCATACAAAAAATTAACTACGTCACCCGTCGTCTCAGCGATACGGGACTCTTCCTGGAATGGAAACATACTGAGAGTGTGTAAGTAACTCAGGATCCCTTTTTGAACTGGAGTTTCTAGACGATAAGTCGAGCTATTAACGAAACCTAAAAAGATAGGTTTTGGTTCGCTCGAATTTGGATTCAGCGAGGTCCATACGTCTGAGGCCCAAAGAGCAAAAGCGTCGGCCAGCTGATTGCCGAGAGGGTTTCTTCCAGTTTTCAGGTCATGTTTCGTTTCTTTGAATCCGTTCGTAATTGCTACGGGTCGGGTCATCTCCGGATCACCCTTGATCTCTTCAATTCGAGCCTGAGTGAGTTCGATTGCACGAGCTTCGTATGAAGTCAGGCTGTAATTATTTCTAAAGTCAGTTTGTCGTTCATGATCGTAGTGTTGGTAAGACTGAATTCCTTCTTCATCGATGACTGTTGCCGAAAACTCATAGTTCGATCCAGCATTGATGATTTGGGTTCCTTGGACATTACCGTAAAAAACTTTGTGATTATGTCCTGCAAAGGCAGCTGGGATCTTGATGTGAGCAAGTTCTGGTTGCGACTTCATCCATTTTTTGAGCTCAAGGATCATGTCTTGAACTTGAGAGTGGCCATCGTGAACGCTGAAAATAACTTGGTGGATGCCATCTCGATGAGCCTGAAGGATCTGTTCCTTTGCGCTGTCGAGCATCGGGATCACGTCGTTAAAGAGTTGCGTTGGTGACTTCCGGTCATAAGAAGATTTGATATAAAAGTCGTCAAATACAAGCCCTACAATCCGATAGGTCTCTCCATTTTTGAGCTGAATATCGGTATACGGCTGGAAAAGGTCTTCGCCGAGTGAAGTGAGGTCCAAGTTCGCTGTGGTGACTTTTGCTTCCTTGAGGCGTTTGTTCTGATCATAGAAAAGTTTGATCCCCTGCTCACCGCGGTAATCAAAACCATCGTGATTGCCCAATACGACGACAGTTTTATACTGATTTTGAAGTTGCTCGAGAACATCAAACCCAAGCTCACCGTGGTCGCGGAATGACCAAGCGCTCTTTCCGGCAAAATCTCCGTTGATCAAGAGTACCACTTCACCATCCGGATTTTGCGCTAAGAAGTTCTTGCGCAAAGCCGATGTAGTACGAATAAAATCCGGGATCTGCAGGTAATAAGAATGTTGGTCGGAGCTCTCTAGAATAAGAATCTTTGACGCCCATGCGGAATTTGAAGCGAAAATCAGTAGGGTTGAGGCGATTAAATTGAGAATATTGAAAGAGGAGATTTTGGAGACAGCTATCCTAGAGCGGGTACAGCGGATCAGCGCTTGTGCAATGCCTAGGTAGTGCATATGCCTGACAGGCTTACCCCAGAACATTGCAAAATGGAAAGGGGGATTAGAAAAATAATTTGAGAAATTTTTAGAAAAAAAGCCCAACAATTCCACGGCGGCACGTCTTAAGAAACATCGAGAGACTACGATATTTCTTAAGCGCTTCGTCATTCGCTCCCGTGCCCTTCAAAATCGGTTAGTTTGCTCGGAGGCCTAACTGGACTGAGAGCATTGGCACAGGGATTGTCCAAGCTAGGCTCTTGTATAGGCGCTCCTGCTGCCCATGCAGCAGCTTCTGATCCGGCAAATGGAAGTTTTGCTGCCTCGGCAGCCCATTCGCCCACAGTCTTAATAGGAGCCGTCCATCTTTCCCAGGTTTCTCTCATTGCAGTTGCTTCGCGCCAGCGCTCCTTTTCTGCAATTTTTACATCGGTATAATAGCGCGGAATCACGGAAGCAAATTTAGCAACGATTGCTGGTGTAACTGCGTAGTTTCCAGGAAATAGGAGATTAGCTGCATTAATAAGAACGTTGTAGAGATAGTCTCTTTGAGAGTTAATAAAGTAGCGTTCCACCTGAAACTCAATCGGTTTTTCTCTGAAAGGTATTGGGATTCTGAAGGTTCGATAGCCGATGCTCTTCTGATTGATATCTCTGAGTTTACTTCTCTGTGCCCAAATTGCGGACGGAAAGCTAAATATCGTGTCTGGAGCAACACGGTGAGCACGTGTTGCGACAACGGTTTTTAGATGTTCCACGATAAGACCCATATCCCAAGTGGAAATGACTTCGACGCCATGCTGATCGAGAGCCAAAATTCCGAAGCCAAATGCAAATCCAGTCCAAGCTTTTTTAAAGGTTTGCCAGCTCAGGGAGCCAGTCGAAAAGATGTTCCGATAGGTTTTAAATCCTGCTCCTATGACCGAGCTAAAGCTGGTCATAAAGCCCATTTGGTAAAGAAGGGACTCGTCGATGTGGCCACCGCGAAAGATGAATCCCGTGGCGCCAAAAAGTATTCCGTGGATTGCTCCGATCCCAATTCCCTGAATGACGTCTTTGCCTGAAATCTTTTTAAAAACTCCAGCTCTCCATGTCTTCCAATAGGACAGACTGAACATGGAAGGTTTCATGTAGGACTTTGTCCATGCGACTTTTCCGGCCTTATCGATTCCAACCAATACGGCATGTCGACCTTTACCGTCGCGGCCAAAAATGTGCTGGTTGATGATAAACTTTTTTACGCTCTTCCACTGGTCAGGGTTCACTTCGGCAGGCATGAAATTAATCGAAGTGTTCTGATACTTTCCGTGGATGATTTGGGTGAAAAAGATGCGGTCAGTGTCTTTTGTAGAGTTAGGTAATCGAAGAGTGTTAATCTTTGCTACGCCGAAATGGTCGGTCACTTTGAACTGATCTTCGTCGACTTGTTTGTAAGCAAACTCGAGCATCTGTTCATCGGTTAAATTATGCTCGAGCTGAAGGTCTCTATTGTTGACGATGTCCCAAAAGTCTCCTTGAAGGCGCTGAGAGCGCCGATAGAGCGGCATCAGGTCTTCAATCAGTTCCGGACTGGTGACTTTCTTCTTAAGTTGTTCAATCTTACTTAGATTTTCGTTTTGTTCATCTCGTAAAAGTTCGGCGTCGCCTAAAATTCCAAAATCAAAATCATCCGCATAAGGCTGGATCTGAGTATTTGGAGCGAGCTTTTCCATGCCCACTTCGTCGAGTGGGAAGCTTTCGCTCTGGCGCATGTATTCTTCCATGCCTGAAGTGAGATTTTCAGTCTGTGCATCGAGCTTGATCTCTGGGCTAACTGAGGCCTGTGGACTGAGTGTGGTCTCTTCGACGTCTTGAGCTTGTGCAAAATTTGTATGTGAGCAGGTGAGGATGAGGGTGAGTGTGGATGCGAGGAAGGTTTTGATTAAGGCGGGATTTGAATTTTTAAGTCGTGAAAAAAATGTGTGAGCAGGTACAGGGCCAGATGTTTGATGCGGCGGCCCCGCGACTCTCTTGGGTGTAAATTCAAACGTTGGCAATCAGTTTCTCCACATTTTTCAGCACTCGCGATCTTCGCGGTACCGGTCACTGTTTGGGTTCCAGTGAGGGATTCGTTTCAAGCCTCAATCTTTTTCAGATCGTTCATCTTTTGCCGCGAAATGGTACAAAAGTCAAATAGTCAGGTGTAAGAAATCAAATAAAATTACGGAATGATCACATGACTCTAGCTCAACAAAACTTAAGATTTGTCGGCACAGGTAGCGTGGTTTTTTCACAAGACCATTATGGCCAGGTAGGCTTGATTATAGCGCTTCTGCGGTCAATCGTTTTGGAATATAAATAATAATTATTTACTATTTCTAACTGAGCATTGCTGCGGCGGTGTCGTTACGCGCTGCTTACTTTAATCAAACTTTTGTAAAGGGACTCAGCTTTTTTAATTGAGCTTGGCTAATTTTTTGCTCAGTTCCGTCTTNNNTATGACTGCTAAAAAGAAAGCTGAAAATCTAAAATGCTGGCCAGGGTATCATCGCGTTCCGGGCACTCGGCCAGGGGCGAAGGGCTCATGCGCTAAGGACAAATCTACTCGAGGGCGTAAGAAAAGCACTCATGCGCGTTCAGGACGCTCTAAGAAAGCCGCCTAGCGGTTTATGACGCAAGCATATGACAAAAGG
>DBAE01000016.1 GCA_002291495.1 Bacteriovoracaceae bacterium UBA1018
CGTCATGCGCATAGTCATAGGCGGTTTGGTTGACCTGATCGGCGAGCCACTCATGGGTGCTGTTAACGACAAATTCTCCAGAGGTCTCTATGTTGATTAATGTGTGCTTCTTATCACCATTGGCTTTGCGTGAGATGGCAAAGACTAAGCAGGGTGGGGTGCTAGAAACGGCATTATAGAAACTAAAGGGAGCCAAGTTGACTGTGCCCTCTGGATTCATCGTGGAAATAAAGGCAATCGGCCGGGGCACAATGATCGAAGCCATAAGACCATAAATCTGCCCTCCACTTAAGCCGCTGAAATCAAAAGTCGTATACATAGATTTTAGATGGCATAGCCCTAGCAAACTGACAAGGGTATGAATTTGAAGTTACCTGATGTTGTGCATTTTTCGTCAAAACGGCCTATTGTTTGCCTTATTCCCAGCCGGCGTGAGCATTCAGGTGATGCGACAGCAACGTGGGATAGTCTGAGTCAGGGTTTCGTAGATCGAGGGTTCGCGACCGCATTATTTGGGTTTGAGGATCACACCTTTAGCTTGGAGAGAGCTTTGACTCAATTGGAGCANNTCGTGATGAGCGGATAAGTACGGAGCATGTTTTCTTATTGGGGTACGGAGAAAGTGCGGATTCGTTAGCACGCGATTACTACCGGTACTACGCCGTGCACAAACCACGAGGATGCATTCTTTTGTCTCCTCATGTTCGTGCGCTTCATTTAAATAATATCACTTGTCCGTATCTGGTCGTCCATGGTGGACAAGATTCCATATTTCAGTCTCTGCCTTATGAAAATATTGAAAGCGCCGTACATCATCATCAGAGTCGATATGGNNGTTTTGTTTGAACAATTGTCCAAGCCGCTTGGGTCAGACATCTTCGATCCGCGTGTGACCGAAGCGATTATTCAGTGGACCGCTGAGAGCTACTTAGATGGACCTCGAAAGCAAGAGCGCGAAAAGGGCCACGCAGCTTAAACGTCTTCAAATCGTGAATCGTCTGCAGAAGGAAAGTCTTCGGCTCCAGCTGCTTTTTTTGTGACAGCTGGTACAGTTCTGACCGGAGCAGTAGCAACCTTCACAGCGGGTGTTGATTGTTTCTTCTCTTTGAGTTCAACTACGTTCGAAGGACGTTTTGTGATCTCGGTTCGAGGTTTTGCAGATTCCCTTAATTCTGGATTTTTTGTCCATGCCGTATTTGAAACACGAGTAGCTTTGGCCGACCCTTCTTGTCCTTGAACAGTCTCATTGAGTGTTCCAACTAGACCGCGGAGATTAGTGACCAAGGCTTGTAGATTTTCTGCTGAGACTGAGGCTTGTTGTGAAGCCGAGTTATTTTGCTGAGCCACTTGGTCCAATTGAGTCATTGCTTTATTGATCTCTTGGACGCCTTGAGCTTGTTCTTGGCTTGCGGTAGAGATTTCAGTCACCAGGGAGCTTACTTCGTCGACATTGCGAACGATCTCATCCAAAACTTCGACGCATCGTTTGGCTGTCGCAGTCCCTACATCGACCTTTTCTTTGCCGGTAAGGATTAACTTTTCCACGCGCGCGCGGGTGTTGTTTACGATGCCTTCGACTTTAGCAATACTGCCTTCAAGCATTTCAGAGATTTCACGAGCAGCATTTCCACTCATTTGTGCGAGATTTCCGACCTCTTCAGCGACAACTGCGAAGCCTTTACCGCTCTCGCCTGCGCGTGCGGCCTCAACAGAGGCATTAAAAGAAAGGAGCTTAGTCTGAAATACGATGTCGTTGATGACTTTGGTTTTTGCACCGATATCTGAAATCAACCTGACAATATCAGATATCTCTTTATTGCTTTCTTCAATTCGAGCCATGATCTCAGTGTTGCTAGTAGAGATCTCTTCGATCGATTGGATCATCTCATTGACGACTTGCTTACCTTTATTGACCGCATTTTGGCTTTGAGCCGAAACTTCAGTCGATCGCTTAGCATTTTCAGCATTTCTTGAAATCATTGAGCTAGTTTCTTCGACGGAAGCTGTCGTTTCTTGAAGTGCCGCGGCTTGCTCAGTAGCCGAAGCAGAGAGCTGCTGACTAGCTGAGGCAATTGAGGACGCGGCTTGAGCGACCTTTTCTGCACTAGCGGCCAAACCTTGGGAGACTTGGTTGATGTTTTTAGATACTCCGTTTGCGAATAAGTACCCGAAAGTAAGGCNNCAATAAAATAGCTTGATTTGCCGTCGCGTCTGCTTTGGATACCCACTTCTTGGTAATCTGATCGTGGTAGGCGCTTAGATTTTCGAATGCTTCGGTATAAGTGTGGGCCTTTTTCACACTTTCCACGAGCAAAATATCGATCATCTTCATATAGTCTGCGGATTTGCCGGTTTTAAAAAGTGAAACGACTTGTGCCTCGGTATTCTTAAAGTCTGACCACGAGTTCGAAAGCGCGTCGTAGAGTTCTTTTTCGCCTTCTGAAAATTCGATACCTTGATAGGTTTTGTCGTGAGCATCATATTCGGCGACTGCGCTCTCGAGTTCATGCAGAACTTTCTCCGCTTGGGCGGGGGTAAGTCCAGAAATGCCTAGGGTATTGAGCTGGATTCTGACTTTACGATAACTGGCGAAAAGGTGACCCATGAGTCTGATGTTGGGAAGATTGACCGTGGTTACATTGTCATAGTCGGAAATGACTTTTTTGAGATTGACGTAACTGATGCCGCCAATCGTGGTCGCTACTGCAGAGAGGAAAAAACAGAGAATAAGTAACTTACCCTTAAGACTAAGCTTCTTGAAGTTCATTGGTCATGGCCTCTTGATTACGAATCGGAAATCTGAGGCAAAATCTTAAGGATCTTAAATAATTAGTATGAACTAGACAGACTTTTTGTAAGTTATCGATATGTATCGAAAAATTTGCGTAAGGCTTCGTTTGTGAGTGTCTCAAGAAAGCTGAGCTTCGGCTTGAGGTGAATGGCTCCTCCGCGCTCGTCGGAGAGGGTCTTATCTTGATGTTCAGCTACGGCGATTCGAGTTTCTCCGCTAGCCAGATTTGTAAACTCCAATTGAATCCGGACGTTTCCTTCAAGGGCTTTGACCTTGTAGAGGTTTTTACGTTTCTTTTCGCCGCGCTCTTTTTGCCATTGCGAGTCTTCCACTTCTTCAGTGCTGTAGCCTTCCTGAAGTTTCGCATCGAAGTTGAGCACTTTTGCTCTCAGAGCGACGTCGGCCCCTGCACGCTTAGCGATCGTCTTCCAATCATTGGGATCTTGATCGGGATAAGTTTGTGCTTCTTGGACGTCTTGGCGGGAGACCAAAAAGAAAGTACCTCGCNNCCTCGCTGGGCGAGTTGATTGACGAGAGCGACTTCGACAATCTGCCGAGCCATCGATTCTCCGTCGAACGTCACTAATGCCACCTTTTTGCCCTCGAGTTGAGAGAGTTCAGGTGTCGTCTTTTTTGGCGCTGATTTGCAGTTTGAGAAAGCGAGGGCTAGAGCCAACGCTACTAGCCCCGCAAGAGTCTTAAACTTGAGCTGATCCAGCATGAATGAGTACTTTCATGTCGTGTTCGAATATAATTTCGATTTTATTTGGGTAGATCAAACGATTTACGATCCCATGTCCAAAAGTGGGATGGTTGATCTTATCACCCAAGACAAAGTGTGATTTTGCGCCGTACGGCTTTAATGGTGCGTTTTTGTGTGCAACCATAAGCTTTTGCCACTCGGCTTGAATGGAGTGATCAATTTCAGCTTCTGCTGCTTTTTTTGCCGCTTTAGCTTTCTTTTCAGGCTTTTCAGTGGGTTCAGAGACCCCTTTAGGTGCCTTATATGCGTGATCTTTTTTACAGGTTCTGCACTGCACCCGGGCGATGAGGTCGCCCTTCATTGCCACAATGACGTGATTGAGGTCCATTTTGCAGCTGGTGCAATACGCGAGAGCTTCTTTTCCGACGGCGGTACCCGAACGGGCCATGGTTCATTATCTCCTAACTACTGTGTGATTGTGGTAGGAGTTTAGTGGGATTTCATATGGAAAATCAAGCTGCTCCTCTGGAATATCGCCAATTCCTTTTAAGTCAGGCTCGAGAAGCGAGTCTTTCGCCCGGCGTCTATCTCATGAAAGACGAGCACGGGACGATTTTGTATGTGGGTAAAGCGAAAAACTTAAAGAATCGCTTGTCCACTTACTTTCAAAAAGGTCCTCATGAGGTCGCACGGACCGAAATGATGGTGAGCCGCGTCCATAAGTTTGATGTCATTCTGACTGAAACTGAGGCAGAGGCCCTCATTTTAGAATGTACTCTCATTAAGAAGCATAAACCTAAGTTTAACGTACGACTCAAGGACGATAAGGCATATCCGTACCTCAAAATTCAGATCGAAGAAGCCTTCCCAAGGATTGAATGGACCCGAAAAGTGAAGCGGGACGGAGCCAGGTATTTCGGTCCGTTTCCGTCCGCCTGGTCAGCCCGCCAAGTCATGAGACTCCTCAATGAAACGTTTCAACTCAGGGATTGCTCTGACAACACTTTTAGCCATCGAAGCCGACCTTGTATTTTGTACCAAATGGGAAAATGTGTAGCGCCTTGCGTTAGATATGTCGACGAAGCAGCCTATAAGGCTCGAATTGAACAGGCCGTTGCTGTCATGGAAGGCAAATCTGACCGGCTGGTGGGTGAGCTCAAGCGAGGGATGGAGGATGCAGCCGAGCGCGAAGAGTATGAAGAGGCTGCAGTGTATCGGGATCAGTTGAAGAATCTTGAGATTGTAACAGCTACTCAAGTGGCCGATGAGGCCGGCTCGGATCGTAACCGCGATGTAGTAGGGATTGCGAGACGAGATGCGGTCTCTCACGGTTCTTTGCTGCAAATTCGAGGTGGCCGCATGATTGCAGTTCGGCATTTCAATTTGCAGAATACGGATCCGTCTTTGGCAGATTCTGAAATCCTTTTTGATGTCCTAGCTCAATATTATCTTTCGATGGATCAGAGTATTCACGATGGTGACTCAACTGGCGCTCTGCCTGCGGGTCCAATCGTGACTCGACCAAATGAAGTATTGCTCCCTGAGTGTCCGCAAGACCCAGAGTTATTAGAGCGCACACTCGGTATGCATGTCCGAGTCGCTGAAACTCAAGCGGATCAGCAACTCTTAAATGTAGCGAAAACAAATGCTGAATACGCGCTCGAACAGCAGCAGAAGAAGACTGAAGGGCATGGTATTCAGACTCTTGAGGAAATTCAGGAGAAACTCCATCTGACGAGATTGCCTGTAAGGATCGAGTGCTACGATATCTCAAATACGCAAGGGGGGGAATCAGTNNAGTCGCAAGCCGAGTGGTTTTTGTAGACGGAGCACCCGACAAAAATCTCTATCGAAGGTATAAGATTAAGACTGTTGAAGGCGCAAATGATTTTGCCAGTATGAGAGAAGTGCTTGGGCGACGTTTCTCGAACGATGAGTCTCTTCCGGATTTAGTTGTAGTGGATGGTGGTAAAGGTCAGCTTGCACAAGCTGTAGCTATTTTGACCGAGCTCAATGTACAGGGTGTAGGTGTAGTCGGTTTGGCCAAAGCTCGTACCGAAAGCGATTTTCGATCTTCAGAAGTGAAGTCTTCCCATGAAAGAATTTTTATCCCGAATCGGAAAAACCCAATTCCATTATTACCGCATATGGGCGCATACAAACTGCTAACTCACATTCGGGATGAGGCTCATCGATTTGCGATTACTTATCACCGATTGTTGCGATCTAAGAAGAGTCTTCGCAGCGAGCTAAACGACTAAAGGTACCAAATTAAATAGAGTGTCAGCATCTGTCGCGCGACAGATGTGAAGCGGCGCAGGGAGTCTTTCTCTTGCATTCATCGCTCGCATCATGTTGAAGAAAAAACCTTGGATGGCTGCGTTGTTATTGATTTCGAGTGTGATCCTCGCGTCGTGTGGTGACGACAAAGATGATAATCGCAATGGGGGAGTTCCAGCTCCAGGAGCACCGGGAAATGTACCCGCTGGTCCTATCGATGGAACGTGGCGAGTAGTAGGAGCCTCTTGTGACGGTGAGTCCGTAGCGCTACCTGATCTTCCACTTAACATTACAATTTTGAATGATTCATTTCGCACGGCAATTAGTAACGGCGCGGGCTGTACGGTGACATTTTCAGCCAATGCGCTCTATCCATCTGACGGACAAGTAACTGTTACAGATGTGGGTTCACCGACTTGCTCTGTTGAGGGTTGTGATCCAGTCTGTTCGGAAACTCCAGATACAGAGCCAGAAAACATTAGTTATGTACTGTCGGGTAATACACTCACATTGAGTTCAACTGCATTAGAAGAGGATAGCTTTTGTCAGGTGGGTCAAGAAACGCAACTCACGTTAGAAAAACAAAGTTGAGATGCGTGCCATCTATATAGTATGTCAATTTTCTATCATATATAGAGATATATTTTATTAGTTTCTTTAAATGATTTATATGTATTGATAGCTTATTGGCGGTGAAATTGAGCAAATTATTAGAAAAGAAATAGCATACCTGTAAAACAAGGTTACACTTATCTAATGATGAGCATAGACGAACTAAACCAGATCATTAATCAAAACGCGAATACAGAATCAGTACTTCTCGCAACAGAAGTGCAACGTCTTCAAAATTACATTCGAGATTTTACAGTCGATGTACAGAAGCGGGTAATGGAACTCGAAAGTGACATGATTGCGCTTGAGAATGAAAATCAGCGTATGGTCAAAATTAAGAATATGCTCGCTGTTGAAAGAGACGCTTGTCTCGGGTTACTCGCACAAGTCGCTAATCGAGGCGGAATGAGCGTGGGGGTAGTTCCTGCTAAAACAGAAAACGGCCCGATATTGGTGGCAATGGATCTCCCTTCAGGGCAGGTATCTTGGGAAATTGAACCAACAGAGTCCCATCTTTTTGCAGGTTTAGATGAATATCTAAAACCAATTGAAGAAATCACGATTGAAGAAAAATACAGTCGTGTGATGAATCCATCTTTACTCTGATCCAGATTTTGACAATAGACAGGCTTTGGGATACCAAAAAGTACCCCGAAGTATGTCTAGACCTTTGATTATAGCTATCATTTTTGGAACTTGGAGCGCTTCTGCATTAGCGACAGAAGTTCCCGGATGTATGGCCGAAGACTTAAAGAGTTGTGTCTTTACCGAAACTATTCGGACCCTCAAATCTCGTATCAATAAGAAGAATGATCCTAAGAAAGCTAAAATTCTCTTAAAGGGCCTTGCTGGAATGCAACTGATTGAAATTGGAGAACAGAAACATCCTCAAGCTCCGGAGGATGCGTGGGAACTGGATTATTTCCGATTTCGGCTCCCCAATGAACTCACTGGCCGGATTCACATCGGTTATTCTTGTGTTCGGGACAAGAAGACAGGCACACGTAAGACTCAATGCAAATATAGTCGATCAGTAGCTACATCCAAGCAAACCTTAAATGTACAAGACGATAAGAATGAGATTTTTCTTCTCGAGTTTGGAAGTATTTTGACAAACATTCCACCTCGGCGGTTCGATTACTAAGCCACTTCTGAGCTGTCTTTTTTCTCACTTTCCTCTTCTACTTCCAGATTGATCGGCTTCAACGGTGCTTTAGTCGGTCCATTGATGACTTTTCCATCCGTTGAAAATCGTGAACCATGGCAGGGACAATCCCAAGATTTTTCGGAATTATTAAAAGCAACATAACAACCGAGATGGGTACAGATCGGAGACAAAGCCTGAACTGTTCCGTCTTCAGCACGGTAGACTGCGGTCTTTTTCCCTTTTACTCGTACAATTTTTCCTTCGCCTGGCTTCACTTCAGCAACTGAGGATGCTTCAGCTGGGGTAATGCGGTCTTTGATCATACAAAGAGGGTAGTCTTTGTTTTCTTCCAAGAAAGTCATCGCGGATGCGAGAGGTTTTATTCGGGATGGTGAATAGAGTTTTGCCCAAGGTGTTTTCATACCTAAAATTAAGTCTGTCAGCAGGAGGCCTGCGACGGTACTAAATGTCATTCCATTTCCTGCATAACCGGTAGCAATGTAGGTGTGTTGATCGCCTGGATTCTTACCGATGTAGGGTAGACCATCAGCAGGTTCAATGATCTGACCCGACCATCGGTAGAGCTTGTTCAGGTCGATATCTTTAAGATTGAATTTATTCTTTGAATACTGAATTAATCGATCGAATCGATCTTGGGTATCGCGCTCCATCCCTGTTTTGTGATCTTCGCCACCCACGATCCAATAGAGCTCATCTCCTACTTTTTCCTGGCGAATGTAGTGATAGGGGTCTTGAGTGTCCCAATAAAGAGCGTCGTAAAACTTATGAGACTCGGGTGCCGGAAAGGCAATTGCGTAAGTTCGGTACGCAGCGTTTTTTGTATGAAGCGTGAATCGATTGGAGATAGGTGAGTTGGTAGCAACAATCACGTCTCGGGAAATAATTTCACCTTGATCGGTGATGACGTGGCAGTGAGTGCCTTCTCGAATTTCTTTTACATGAGATTTTTCAAAGATGTGACTGCCTTGGCCTTGAATGGCTCTCGCGAGTCCCAGTAAATATTTCCGCGGATGAAAGGCAGCTTGATCTTCAAATCGAAGAGCAGATCTGATCGAATGATTTTTCCAAAGCTTAGCTATCGGCGGTTCTTTCTCTCTGCTGACTTTGAGTCCGATTTTGCGAGCAGCTTCATATTCTTTTTCGAGTTCTTCCTTGCCCGCTTGGTCTTCGGCGTAGAGATAAGCAGGTACGCGTCTGAAGTCGCATTCTAAACCGTGTTGAGTAACGAGTTGATCAATTGCACCAATTGCAGAACGATTGGATTCTGCAGCGACGCGTGCTCCGTTTAAGCCAAAATCAGATAAGAGCTTGTGATACCGAGTGTCGATCACTTCCGTAATGTGCGCCGTAGTGTGTCCGCTTTCTCCGGTGCCGACGTGGTGGGTATCTACCACTGCTACTGTACGTCCAGCTTGCTTGAGGTAGATGGCGGCCGTGATTCCCGTCATGCCCGCGCCTATGATTGCCACATCAACAGAGACCTTCTTTTTGAGAGGAGGAAAGAGTGGCGTGACCGTAGAATCAATCCAAAGGCTGTGCGTCTGTCTGGAACCCGACGAAAGAGATGCTTTCTTCATAAAAAAGAAGGAAGCAAAGTTTATACCGCTGTGCGCTCTATCAAAGCAAATCCCCGCAGTTTGCGCGCTCTGACCAAAGGGTTCGGTCTAGTTCCTTTTGAGCTTTCAAGGCGTCGTCGATGCGTCGTGAGAATAGATAAACAGTTCTTGATGGAGCGTCCAAGTTAGTAATTCCAGCCGCATCTCCGAGAAGTGGCAATATGTGAGTTTTAAAATGATTGTCCAATGCTTTGAGTTTGATATCTGCAAACTCAACTTTATCTGCAGCGGAAACAGTCATGAGCTGATCTTTAAAGAGTCTTAAAAGCTTTTTTAGACTTCCAAGTTGGCCCCTGACTCGGAAAAATCGAGTGTAGTTCACTGGGGATAACTTAAATTTTTTGAGTTTTTCGTTAGCGCCAATTTTGATTGAGTCTTCGATGAGATCGGTCATGACCTCGAGTAGTCGAGATAAGCGATGCACGCGCCAGAGCTTGGCCTGAGTGGATTGAGCATGGAAAATCTCCTCAATCTGACTTTGTATAGAGGAGCCTACGAGAATCGACGTAAATGCGCCTGGTTTTTGATCTGATATGGATGCATAGACTNNTTTGATAAGTACTCATGAGCAAAACCAAGATCGTCATGCAGCGTTTGAATGTACTTCTTAAAATCACCCTGATGGTAGGCGGTCAAGTATGGGTCTTGCGTTGAGGCCTGCTTGGTGTAGACCCCGCTATATTTGAAGAGAAGCTCTTGACGTACGGCTAGGAAGGCAGCTTTTGCTCTCAACAGGCGGGCATCCTCGCTTAGGTTAGAAGTAGCGACGTTACAGTAGGTTTTTACAGACCCGGCAGTGACAAAGTATCCCGCTTGGAGAAGTTTACAAAATACAGGGACCGGTACTCCTAAGGCGGCATGTTCAACCGTCTCAGTAACGACTGTGTAAACTCCCAACGTCAGACCGTCTTCTTTAATGCCTTGAAATAAAAGGGCATTGAACTCGAGATAGAAAAACGAACCGATATTAAAGAGCGTGTTTCCAGCGTAGGAAAGGGCCTTTTTGCCAAATCTAACCAGTGCATTTCCATAGCCAGTAGGGACTTCTGGTTTGTGGCATTGCCCACCACACTGGTGTTCATCGTGATGATGGTCGTGGTGATGATCATGGGCTAACTGTTCTGAACGCTCAAGCACGCGTTGTAAGAGGGTACCTACGGCATCGCTGTTATCGGCGAGTGGGTTCTTAGTAAAAAAGACTCGATTGAGTTGCTGCGGATCTTGAGGAAGGTCGTGCGTGCTTTTATTGAGTTCTTGAAACAGAAGTCTGTACAGCTCAACGAGCTCTTCAGCATTTTCATGTCCGTGATCTCCGTGTGAGTAAGCAAGTCCCGGTGAAAGTGAACAAGTGAGAACAAGGGCGATCATTGCAAGAAAGGTTTTCATACGACTCCTGATGTCATTTCTAGTGTTATGACTGGGAATGAATGTCAATGAAAATGAGAATCATTATCGATTTAAAGTCTTCCTCAAAGCGCTGGGAATTGTGACCGGCACTGCGATCGTCTTTGACGCGCATGCGCNNACCTAAAGGTACGGCCTACTTTTTTGATGTAAAAATTGCAGAGTGAGATTTCTGTTTTGAAAAAATGACCCTGAAACTCCGAGTGTCGTCAAAGTACCGCCACCGTAATAGTTTCATGGTAATCGTGAAATATTTACTTGATAAAAAATTGAGGTGAAAGTGGAAATGTAGCGCCGTGAGTTAGAGTCGATCTTCGAGAACGGCGCGCAGAGCCGAAATCGAGTCATTATTTAATTAATATTGAAAGTGTATAAAACTTGGCTCGGACCTTGCGTAATGATTCCCGTGCTTCGGGGGGCCATTATGGCGAAAGCGTTCGGTGGGGGAGTGCTGGGTCCGGTGTATCGTCGATTTCGGGGGAGATCGACACGAGTTCTCGGGGCAAGCCTGGGAATTTTAGTCACCGTTCTGACAGGATGTCAGAAGTCAGCGACAGAAAAATCAATTCATCAATCCTCTCTCAGCGATGAGAATCGTGTCGACGTCGGAGATCCGCAGGTTAAGCGGGTCATCGGAGACAGTGAAAATCGGTTTTCAGTCTTTGGTTCAGAGTCGGTTGAAACTACCAAGGCAGCTCTTAAAACCGAGAGAGCCAAGCAAATCCTCAGATCTGTTTCCTCTCCTGATGCGAGTTTGAGGAAGTTCGCAAGGAANNCATTTGGATTCTGAGAATCCCGAAGAGTCTCTCGTCATTGGAATCCCGACTGGCCTGATTGGTCAGCAAAATCTATTTGGTGCTGTGATCACCCGAGTCACTGATAAAGTGCGCGAAGATTTAGGGATGTTGAAGTTGACGGATCTGCCGCCTCTTCATGTCAAAACTTCGATCAGTGAAGTGGAGCCTGGGGTTTTTACCTTGGTTCTATCTGGTTGTGCGGACCGCTGTGAAGAAGGTTCAAAACAGCCTGCAATCATGGCGTTTCCGATTATAGGATTTGATGAAAAAACGCATGCAGCGGTTCTTGATTTGGCTCCTATTGGCAAAGAACTCAACCTGATTGCGATGATGGATCCAAATGGCAATGAGACACGTCTGAAGACATCTTATTCTAAGACGAGTATGTTTGATTATTCTGTGTCGACTCTAGTCTTTGATGTCGAATCTCATATGGTTCCAAAGTCTGTAGTCGGGAATGCTGCACCAGACGTTTCGGAAGTCGTGATCTCCACTCGATGGTATCTGAAGTTGGCATCAGGATTTTCGCCTGCATTTATGCCTAGAGATCCAACGGCTGAAGTTGGCTTTTTCACAACTCATCGTGGAACCCGAAAACGGATTACTCGCTTTGCGACGACGGGATATGACACAGCTCCGGTTCATTATTTTATCAAAAATGTTCCGGCTCAGTGGCAGAGTTCGTTCGCAAAGGGTTTAGATAACTGGAATGAAAAGTTACGCCCGCTTCTAAGAAAAACTTTCATCTCTTACGAATTTGTCTCTGATGAGGATGAAAGCGGTAAAAATATAATTCCTGGAGATGTCCGCTACAACGTCATCGAGTGGGATTTGAATAACCGTGCTCCTTATGGGGGGCTAGGGCCATCGATTGCCAATCAATATACGGGCGAGATTTTTTCTGCCAACGTATTGGTTCAGGGTCCAACCATCATGAGCCTTTATACTCATTGGTTTGAAGCTTCTCAAAAAGCTAAAGAAGCTCGTCAATCTGGAGATGAGAAGACTGCATCAGAAATAGAGCTCAGAGCAAAGCGTAAGATTGAGTCTCAGTTGAAGTCGCTTTCGCCTATGAAGTTCAAAGCAAGGCTGGGTAATCAACTCGAGTTTCGTGTGGTTTCTCAGATGCCTTCACTTCAAGATCCTCTTTTTGAAAATGTGTCTTTTGACGAGCCGCCAGAGGGGATGAGCTTTGAAGAGTACATGGACGGATATTTCCAGTCGCTGGTTGCTCATGAAGTTGGACATAATCTCGGTTTAAGACATAATTTTTCCGGAAATTTAGGAGCTGCTGAGGGTGTTCAACTCGGTAAAGTGTCTCGCTCCATCATGGAATATCTTGGACCTAGCTTTCGTTACTTTAGTCGGATTGCTGAGTATGACGTCATGGCTATGTCTTATGGATACTTAGGTAAAAAACCTGCACACAAAAACTGGTTTTGTACAGACGAGCATGTTGCTGATTTAGGATATCCCCGAAATTCGGCTGAGTGTTCGCGCGACGATGCTACAAATGATCCCTATTCTTACTTTGAGAAAAGGGTCATTCGAGCAGTTGACTTGATCATAGGGCGAGGGAGCCAAGCGGCTCCGGCTTGGGAAATTCCTGATGTATCGAGAGAGTTATCGGGGGCACTGAATGGCTTAGCTCTATACGCCTACTCAGCTCCAGGTAGTTTTTCTAAGTGGACAAATTTTGTCAAAGCGGGTCGACCGGCATCAGCGGCGGACGTGCCTTCTTACATTTTGAGTGGTCTTAAAGCGCAGTTGTGTAGTCCTGAGCTGGATACTGTAATTGCCGAGAAAGAATCGGTCGAAGCTCAAGAACGAACAAAGGAAAACCTCTCGATGCTAAGAGATTATGTCATGCAGACTTTGTATCCTTATCAGATTGATGGAACGGATACGCTGGATTGCGGAGTTGCGCCATCAGCACCTGTGGAGGATGTCCCGCCCGCTCCACCAGTAGTGATAACGCCATAACCTATGAGCCGTATTTCCATTCGATGTTTTCGGCAATGACCCGACCTCGAAGTTTGCCGTCGCCGTTAGGATTTTCATAAATTCGAGAAATTACCAGTCGAGGTAAGCCTTCCCTTTTTATTCCGTGTCGACAGACGAGCTTAAGATTGTGGCTTGCACCCGCTTTCAGTGCGATCGATCCATCTGTACTTTTAGAAGGGGTAAATGTCAGTTTTCCTGGCTTCGGGCCTTTAAAGCACCTGATATCTGAATGCATAATGATTAAATCTTTATCGGACGAATTGCCAACCTGAATTTTGATGTCGTACTTATGTATCTGGCTTTTGTAAGAATGAGTCGAAACATGGAGCCATTCACTTTTGGCGATTTGACCCACTGGACTCGTCGACACCTCTTTCTCTTGGATCTTCGGTCTATGGGAACAGGAAGAGCTGAGGACGAGAAAAGGTAGAGCGAAAAGCAGAGTGCTGAGTAAGGACCTACCGTGCACAAATGGCATATATGCAAAAGTCATAGATGCAGAAGATAGTCTCGAAAGTCCTTCATGGGTAGCGTCAAGTTACTGACATCAAAATCTTCATCTCGACCGATTGTAGAGCTGTGTTACTCTTAAATTGTGAAAACGGATGACCTAAAAATTATTACATCTCTTGGACAAGCGCTCTGGGCGGATCCGAATCATGCTGAAAGACATAGTATTGAAACCGTGACAGCAGTCGCGTTGCTCAATCTTGGTGAAGAGCTGAGTTTTGAACGAGCGACACTCCTCTTGCTGCAGCAAGCATTGAAAGATGGAACAAAAGCTTATGCGTCGGCAGTGCACCTGCCTTTCTTTCGGTTGTTGCCAGAGGAGAGAGTGCTCCTAGCACTCCTACATTCGGGCCAGATCTCTTACAAAAAGTTAGCGAGCATCTTAGGTAAATCGCCTGAAGATATTGCTCAGATCGCATGGCAATCTCGCGTGCATCTCGCCAATGCGGTCGAACACGGGGGTTCAGTCCTTCACCCGACCGGTTCGGCGAGTTTTGGTCCTCATTGTCCAGAGTATGATTTTACTCAGCCTTGGACTCAGAAGTTTTTGGATGAAGAGTACTCTCAGCGAGAGCGACTCTATTTACAGAATCATATGATGGCCTGTACGGGATGTCGTGAGGCACTCAATCGTTGTCGACAGCTCTATTACAAAGTCGAAAGTTTGCTTCCAAAAAGTCCTGATATTGATCGCAAGATTGATCAGCTCTCGCAGGCTTACACTCGCTCTCAGCTCCTGACTAGTCCAGGACAACTTAGTCTACGGGACACGCTGAAAATTTTCCTAGGACGCTGGGACATTCAGATCGTACTAGGATTGGGGTTGGCGTTTTTTATCTATCAATTGATGAGAGCTTAGTGATTTTGAACTGAGAAGTTTAAGGCTGCTTTCGTCATCTTCATTTGAGAAAAACCTAAATGGAGGGGAATGTTCCTATTGCAAAGGAAAAGATTTTTCCCGATGGCGAAAGCAGCCATAACTGCGCACTAGTTGAGCAACCCTTATGCCAAGTTATTCACAAGATTAGATTATTTTTAAGTGTGTCTAACTCTCGAATTATTTCAGGCATTTACTCATTTGATTTGTTACCGCGAACATTAATGCAACGGATCGCAAGCGCCGAGAATTGTTACTGAGCTAGTTCCATTTCAGTTCTGATCACGGCGATTGGTTCCAAAGTGAAACCAACGGTGAACCGTTTACAGTGGAACTAACTAATAATTTCGTCGAGGAGGGGCGGACTGTAAGTTAAAGCCCGGGCCCACTTGAACAGTGAAAGTCCATCCCATGTGCACACGCCCCTGAGCGTCGAGTAACCCCTTAGGTGGATTTGGAAAGCGCCCGACTCTTTTCCAGGCTTGATCGACGGCTTGATCAAACTCGACAATACCTGAATCCCGAAGGTGGCGGATTTCTANNATCAAAAACCACGTCAACTGAAGTCGAGTAATCTCCCGTCTGAATATTTCGTCGAGTAGGGACCTGCCGAATTAGGCTTTGCCAAATCGGCCCGATCGACTCGTAGATCCGCGCATAGAATGAGTAATAGACAGACTCTTGTGCATTCAGAAGGTTCTCGCTTCCTTCCGGAAGATTTTGATCGAGGATCGCTTGATCACCTACGTCTTGATCAGGTCGCCCAGTCTTCGGAGAGGCTTCTTGCTCTTGAGGAGTTGTTGCACCTAAGTTCATTGGTACTCCAAGAGCGCCTAGATTTGCTAACTTCGAACGTTTAGGAGTTTGAGTTTGGCTTTGAGTTTTGGGTGCTGACTTTTCGGCCTGCTTTTGGGCTTTTCCTTCATTTGGAATGACGTTTGTGTCTCGAGCACGTTGTTCTTTTTCAACTCGGATATTTCGATCCGACATGTAGCGCGCATCAGGTGGCGCTTCCTGGGCAGAGGGTTTGGATTTGTCTTTGTTGAGAAGCAATTGCTTTTCGCGGGCGTTCCACTGTTTGCGGATCGCATCTAACTTTTGCGGNNATTGTCGCCAGCTCGGCTGAAAGACCGCGAGCAGAAAATGCCAGAGCAATGTCAGGACGCCAATAACGACCCAAGTTTTCCAACTCGTTTGACTCTCTTCAGTATCAGGAACAAACGGCTCCGTGCTGAACTGAAGGTTCGCTTCTCGAACAAGTCTCAGTTGTGCTTTTGAGGGCGCTCCTGCCATTCTAATAAAGTACCTTTTTGGCGCATTAAAAACAAGGGAGCGACGTGTTAGGCCTTCTTCTTAGGCACGCCTGAATTTGGATTGAGACGAGCTTCCATTTCTTCCTGCGCTTGTGATTTTTCTTCAGCCCGTTCGGCCCGATATTTTTCTAAGGTTTGTGCAAGTTGCGAAACCCAAACTTGTTGTCGGGTATGAAGAAGTTTCATCTCTTTATGCAGCTTAGCAATTTCAGATCCTTTATTTCCTTCGCGCGTCAATGCCTGGATCCGGTGATGAAACTGTCTAATCTTAAAGCGCGCATCTAGAAATCGCTCTTGGAAAGCTTCGAGCAGTTGTTCTGCTTCAGGTGGAGCCATTTCTTGCGCGCGCCCGAGTCCCCCGTCCTTCAATTCTTTGATCGTCTGTTCTCGTTCAATAAGAGCTACCTTGAGCTCATTTATTTTTTGAGCGGCTTCGGAGATCAGTTGATGATGGGTGACGAGTGAACGTAGACGTGAGTCTTCTGCTGAAGGCTGGGCATAGGGCACTTCAATGACGTCTTGAATAGAGAAAGGCTCAATCCAAAGAGTATGAATTTCTTGTGGATACTTTTCAGCGGGAGCCGATGGAAAAAGTGCAATGACGACTTCCATATCTGAAGTCACTGGATCGAGATGGACTCGCACCATATCCGCAAAACGGGTGAGGAGCTGAGCCGAGGCGGTCGGACGGTTTGCATCTGGCCAGAACTGATTGAAAGTATCTGACGGTTTATAAGAAGGCATTTTATAGCAAAGTCGCATGGTCAGGCACTGAGGATCCGCAGCGAACTGAAAGTAAGCCTTAGGCGTTTTTGTGGTTCCTGCATCACCGATTTCAGCTTTTCCTGGACCCTCGTCAAAAATAAGACTCCACAAAGCAGAATAAAGGATTCGGATAGCATTGCTTCGAGATAGCCAATTTCCAGCTGTTACTTCCTTAAGAGAAAGAATCGTATCGATCCTAAATCCCATGCCATTGCCGCTTAACCAATTTTCGCAATGAATGGGAGTTTCGGCCTGGAGAAGCGGTTTAATGCCGGTGCGGGTTGAGTTTTGAAGCAGGGCTTTGAGAAGGTCACTTGCACTTGAGGTACCTAGTCGGGAAAGGTCCATCAATACAACTCGAGTTTGATCCACTTTTTCGAGTTCATACGGAAGGACTTGATCTCCAAAGTAACCGACGAAGTTGGGTCCGCCTGTTCGATTGAGGCCGTAAAATCCCTCGATTTTTGACCAACTGATATAGCGGTACCAAGGTGCTAAAACTAAATGATATCGATTAGTTTTAACCTTTTCTAAAAGTTCATCTTCTAAGATATTTCCTGAAATCAAATCAACATTCGCAAAAAGACGCAATGCATTAATTGCGCGCATAACGATGTGAGTTCGTTCACGCGAAAGCCTTTGGTCATATATGAATGCGATCGAATACTGCTTTGTGGTCACCATGGATCTAGGCTTCTTATCGGCAAGAACTCGTAGTAGGCTTAGGCCAAATGAAAACGCACTACATCTCGACCGCTATTGTTTACCCAAATGCCCGAATCCATGTCGGTTTTGCCTGGGAATGTCTCGGAGCCGATTGGCTCAATCGTGGACTCCTAGCGATGGGCGAAGATACATTCTTCTCAACCGGAATGGACGAGCATTCGATCAATGTTCAACGTGCAGCAGAAGGTAAGGGACTCACTCCAAAAGCCTATTGCGATCAGATGGCAATGGATATTGAGCGAGTACTGACACAGATGGGGGTCAGACCAGACCGTTTCATTCGCACTTCAGACACGGATCACGAGCGTGTCGTACAAGCGCTTGTTCAAAAGGCTTTTGATCAAGGTGATATCTATCAGGCTAAGTATGAGGGTCACTACTGTGAAAGCTGCGAGGCTTATTACACAGAGAAAGATCTGGTAGACGGACTTTGCCCTGCTCATAAAAAGCCACCGAAATGGATCAGCGAGGAAAACTACTTCTTTAAGCTGTCTAAGTACCAAGAGCCGCTTCTAAAGCTGTTTCAAGAACGTCCAGATTTTCTGCAGCCCGAATATCGTCGAGCAGAAATCGTTAATTTTATTCAAGCAGGGTTGAAAGATTTTTCTATTTCCAGATCGACTTTTACCTGGGGAGTTCCACTTCCATTTGATCCCAAGCACGTTGTGTATGTTTGGTTCGATGCTTTGATTAACTATCTTACTGCTGCAGGATACGCCTATAGCCTGAAGAGCCCTTCCAATACGGAAGAAGAGCAAGGCTTAAAACTTTTCAAAGAGCGTTGGCCAGCGTCGGTCCATATCATTGGAAAGGATATCTCACGCTTCCACTGCATCTATTGGCCGGCAATGTTGATGAGTCTGAATATAGAGCTTCCGCAAAGAGTTTTTGCGCACGGGTTTATCAGCATCAAAGGCGATCGCATGTCCAAGAGCTCCGGAAACGTCATTACTCCAGATGAGGTGATGGCGGTTTCAGGACCGGATCCTTTCCGATATTACTTATTGGCTGAGAACCAGTTTTCTGGCGATGGCAATTTTACATGGGAGTCGTTGATCTTAAAAAATAACTCCGATCTCGCCAATGACTTTGGAAACTTAGTCAATCGATCGATCAACATGTCTCGAAAGTACTTCCCGGATCAAGACTTACAACCGGTTTCAAGCCGTCCAAGTAGTGGAGTGGCGGAGCACACCGCTGAAGTCAGGCGATCCTTTGAACAACTGATCCCTGAACTACAGGCTGCGCTGAAAGCCATTGACCCAGCGGCTTATGCCAATGCCTGTACTGCTCGTTCAAGGGTGCTTAACCTGTACATTGACCGGACCAAGCCTTGGGGGCTTGCTAAAACGGGCACTCCAGAAGCACTCGAAGATTTAAAAGAAGTACTCTATACTCTTTTAGAGGGGATTAGATGGGTGGCAACAGCATTGATGCCGGTGCTTCCATTTGGAATGCCAGAAGTGTTTCGACAGCTTCAGGTCCCAGTTTCCTCAAGTAAAGGTTCGGTGCTGAATTTGAAGTGGGGTCAAATCACACATCGTCCTGGAGAACCAAAACCGGTCTATCCAAGACTCGAGCTCCCGACCACGGAAGGAAAAGGTTAGAAGATGGCAGATCTCGCTGGCAAAAATTCATCGCTTCGTCAGCGAATCTTGGCTTTTGTCGGCGCGCTTATTCTTCTCTCACTCCTTGGGTCGACAGTCAGCCTCTATCGAATCACCGAAGTAAACCGATCACTGGATGCGATCAATCGCTTGTCGCTCCCGCTTGGAAAACTTTTTGCTCAGATCCAAGCGGATGCTGAAGTGTTTCGTCGCGAGCTCGATCGCAGTTTAGGTTACGCACATTGGAACGATCCGCATTGGAATCCTAAGCCCGTTCCTCGTTGGATTACGGATGTGATCGAAGCTGAAAATGAAAAAGCTGAAAAGTTATTACGTGAAGATCTACCCGGGACGAAACAGTGGCGAGCTTGGGCTGCTCAGCTATCGAAAGACTTTGTCGCTCTGAGAGACGAGGCAGGCAAGCTTTACACAGCACTTGAACGCAAAGACTTTGCTGCTGCAGCAAAGATCTACCCACACTGGACTGCAAGTCTTGATGAATGGACTAAGCGTCTGCAATGGGGCGTAACAGAATATGAAAAGAGCCTTCAGCAAACCTTTACTGAAGCAGAAAATCGAGTATCTGAACTTAGAACTGGGTTAGAGATTATCTTAGTTGTAGTGGTTTCACTTTCGCTCCTGCTTTTTTGGGTGGGAGAAAGAGCTTTGAGACCGCTCGGCGATCTGACTCGCCTGGCTCGTGAAATTACTCGGCGTGGCCTACGGCGCGAAGATAAAAGCTTATTAGCAGAGATCCCACTTTCGAGAAGGGATGAAGTCAGTCAATTAGCACGTGAGTTTCATCAAATGGCAACGGCGTTGCTTGAGAGAGAAAAAACGGTTGAGACCCAGAAGAAGAGTCTTCAAGAACAAAACGTACTCTTACGTGAAATGGGTAAGCTGAATGAAAATATTCTTCAAAGTATTAGTTCTGTCCTGATTGTTACGGATCTGAATGGACATATTACTCAATGTAATCCTGTGGCAGTCCAGTTTCTTGGAGCGCCAGCTCATGAGATCATCGGATCTAAGCTTTCTCAGTGGAAACGGATTGAGCAGTTTGTCACCGATAATTTGAGCGTATCGGATTACACTCGAATTGAGCCTCATACACTGGATGGTCGAGTTTTTGGTGGCCACCTCTATCCACTTCGCGATCCAGCGGAAGGTGGGGCTATTTTGGTTCTCGAAGATCTGACTGAAGAAAAAGATCTGCAAGAAAGATTGCGATTGGCAGAAAACTTAGCGGCCGTTGGAAGAATGTCTGCCCAGGTTGCTCACGAAGTGCGCAATCCTCTGCACTCAATCGGGCTAGAGGCCGAGATGGCAGCCGATCAAGCCGCAAAACTTGGGCATGTACCGCTCAAACAATCTCTACAATCGATTTTGTCGTCCGTGGACCGGCTAGAGAAAATTACGGATAATTACTTAAAACTCTCTCGCTTGTCAGCAGGAGCAAAAGCTCGAGTTGATCTAGGTGACGTACTCGAGTCTGTGTTAGCAACCTATGCGCCTGCTTGTCAGGAGCAAGGTGTAAGAGTCAATTGGCGACGACCTGCAGGGAGTAGTTTAGCGGTTTGGGCAGATCAGGGCTTGCTTGAGCAAGTCATCGGCAATTTATTAAAAAACTCTCTGCAAGCTCTTCAGGGAATCCAAAATCCATCTGTCGATTTTACCTTGGGTCAGGCTGAAAGCGGTCGGGTCTGGTTGCGAATTAAAGACAATGGACCAGGCATCGTACCCGAACTCAAAGAAAAACTTTTTACGCCATTTTTAACCACCAAAGCTCAAGGTACTGGGTTGGGCCTTTCATTTATCAAGATGGTCGTCGAAGAGCATGGCGGTTTGATCTATCTAGTCGATAGCCCTCAAGGGGCGAGTTTTGAACTGCTGTTGCCTGCATTACATGAAGGCATGCAGAAGATGAAATCTGATGTGAGAGCAGAAATTGGAGTTGAGTCATGAGCGTAAAAATTTTGTTAGTGGATGACGACCCACAAGGATTAGAGTCCACAAAAAAAATTTTGGAGATGGCAGAGTACGAAGTTTACACTGCAGTCGATGGCCAAGAAGCCCTTAATCTTGTTCATCGCTTAAGTGGGGAATCCGGGACTCGAGTAGATTTAGTAATTTCCGATGTTCGGATGCCCAAGCTTTCGGGTATCGAATTTTTGCGTGCTCTAACGCTTCAAGGTGAGACGATGCCAGTGGTACTCATGACCGCTTTCGGAAAAGTCGAAGACGCGGTGGGCGCCATGAAATTAGGGGCAGTTGATTTCTTAACTAAGCCATTTAAGAGACAAGCGCTACTTTCGGCCGTGGAAAGTGCTCTCAAAGTATCGGCTAGAAAATCTAAAAAAGCTGATGAAGCACGCTCCGATGAGGATTCACGAAAACTCATTGGCACATCTGAAGCCATGCAACGGCTGCGAGCAGAAATTGCTCAGATCGCACCCACTTTAGCTACGGTTTTGATCACGGGAGAAAGTGGTACCGGAAAAGAAAGTGTCGCTCGAAGCATACATGTTCAGAGCAATCGCGCTCATGGACCATTCATAGCTCTCAATTGCGCGGCAGTGCCTGAGCAGTTGATCGAGTCTGAACTCTTTGGATACGAAAAAGGTGCCTTCACTGGGGCGAGCACTCATAAAGAAGGGCTTTTCGAAGCTGCAAACGGCGGCACGCTCTTATTGGATGAAATTGGTGACATGCCGATCTCACTTCAAGCAAAACTTTTGCGCACCCTTCAAGAAGGGGAGTTAAGACG